>JASHWW010000184.1 GCA_030043855.1 Thermoplasmata archaeon | reverse complement strand
GCCGGGGCGGACGTCGCCGCGATCGGGACGGCGGCGATCGGCTGGTCGGCGGGCGGCTCGGGGAGGCGGGGCTCGGGGGCCCGGGTCGCGACCCCCCCATCGAGGTACTCGGCGAGGCGCGCATGCTCGACGTCGGTGATCTCGCCGTCGTCGCGCAGAAGGTCGACCAGTTCGCGTTGCCGGGGACGGTACGCTTCCACCAGCTCGGTGAGCGGGCGGTCGATCCGTCGTGCCGGGAGCGCGGCCAGGGGCGTCCCGACGAGCGCGTCAAGGTCCGCCTTCAGCTCGTCCAACGCCCGGGCGAGCTCGGACGGGGTCGGAGCCGCGGACCCCGCCGGGATCTCGAAGCGCGCCGTCAGGTGCACCGACCCGTCGGACGTCCGATCGGGACCGAGCGGGCGCTCGACGGAGAGCTCGATCTGCCGGCGTTCGAGCGGCACGTCGGCGGACGGGCTCCGGCGGAGAAAAGGTACGCAGGGAGACGGACGACGTCCGGAGGGAGCCGGGGCCCGGAGTCGATTACTGATATTCACTTACTAACATGGAGTAACCTATAAGAAGGGCCGCGGCTCTGGGTACGGGCGAGGCGACCAGCATGGAGACGGGGCGCGCCCGACGGGGACCCGCCGGCGGGCCGGATGCGTGCGACACGCCCGAGGGGCGGACGCTCTGCCCGGTGCTCGCGGCGGTCGGCGTCATCGGGACCGAGTGGCGGCTCGCGATCGTCCACCGCCTCCTCGAGGGGCCCCAGCGGTTCAGCGAGATCCTGAAGTCGAACCCGCGGCTGAACGCGAAGACGCTCAGCGCGACCCTGAAGTTCCTCGAGGGACAAGGTGTCGTCCAGCGGACGGTCGTGTCGACCCGCCCGTTCTCCGTCGTCTACTCGCTGACCGAGATGGGGCTCGGACTCGCGCCGGCCGCGCGCGAGCTCCGGCAGTGGGGCGAGCGGTGGCTCCTGCCCCGCCAGGCGTCGGCCGCCCGCGCGAACGCCGCCACCCGACGGACCCCGGTCATCCAGGGCGAGCTCCCGCGGGTCGTGCTCGCCGACGCCGACGGACGCGGCAAGCACTAGCGCTCCCCGGTGGAACACCGGGCCGGCGGACCGTTTCGCACCCTCCCGCCCGCGGTTCAAATACGCCGGGTTCCGATCGATTGGTGCAACCACCCCCGGAAGGGTCGCGCAACATCGCCACCAGGAGGCTGCACCGAGCCTCGGGCGTGCGCGCGACCCTTCCATCCCGATCCGTTCTCCATCGTTCATCGTTCGCAGAACCCCGGTCCGTCTAGTCCTCCGCCGACCCCCGACCGGCGTTCGATGAACGGCCCCGTCGCGCCCCTACCGCCCGCACCCGTGCTGGATCTCCGATCCGTCTCCGGGTCCCGGCGACCGCTCCGCGCGCCCGCCGTTGTGCCGCCGTCGTCGACGCGCGCGTCCCCTCCGGACCTCTCGTCCGCACGGGGCGCTCGCGCCCGACGTTAACCGTCGCGTACCTGGCGCTCCCCGGAGGACGAGGGGTTCTCCGCGGTCGCCCGCCTCCAGCGCGAGCCCGGCCGGACCGGCCCGCTCGTCACCGGCGGCGGACGCAGCGCTTCCGCGCGGCTGCTTCCCGGCCTCGGCCGGACCCCCACGCCCCGGTCTCGCGGTGGTCCGACCGCGAGCTCGGGCGCCGGAGCGTGCGTCGCGGGACCCCTCGGGGTGGCCCGCTCGTTCGCCACAGTCAGGTTCCCCTCCGGTCGGCCCGGTCGGTCGGGGAGGGAGTTTCGAAGGACCGTGGATGCCAACGGCATCGCTGTCGAAGACCAACCGGTTCCCGCCTCGCTCGCCGACGTTCGACGATCTCGCCTCCGACGCGTCGGCTCCGTCCGGATCCCGCTCGCCGGACCGTACTGCCCCCGCGCGCACCTGCTCGCCCTGCCCGACGGACGGCTCCTCTGGTGGATCCGCCTCTGGGAGCTCGACCGCGCCGTCCCCCACCTGGTCCCGACCGACCGACTGCTCCGGTACGCTCGCGCGAGCGGACTCGCCGATCTCGAGCGGGATCTCCGCGCCCTGGTCCGGCGCGCCCGGGTCCGCCCGTGAGCCGCGGCCGCGTCGTCGCCGTGCGGGCCGGCGGTCCCGACGCGCTCCGTCGGGCGTGGTACCTCCGTCTGGCCCGGACGATCTCGACCGTACCGGACCGGGCCGAGGTCCTACTCGAATCGACCCCGGACGACGCGATCCCGACCGCGTTCGTGCGACCGCCGCTCCTTCTGGACGCCGCCGGAGGGGTCGAGGCTCAGGCGCAGTACCTCGTGACCCGCCGCGAACCGGAGGGAGGCCCGGACGGACCGCCGAGCGATTGGGCCCGCCGGATCGGGTACTTGGTGCGATGCGGCGGACCCCCGTCCGCGTCGCGCCCCGTGCCCGAGACCCGGCCCGCAACGGCGTCCCGGGACGGGGCATGGATCGGACTGCAGACGTTCTGGGTCCCACGCGCCCCGGGCGAAGTCTGGGCGCTCCGCCGATTCCGCCTCGGGGTCCGGGATCCGGGCTCGCTCGAGTCGACGTTCGCCGCTGTCGGAACCCGACTCGCGCAGGAATGGGCGGACCGGCTCGCCGTTCCCGTCGCATACGCGTCGGCGAGCGGCGGCACCGACGCGGATTGGCGACGAGGACGAGTGCGACGACCGCCCCGAGGCGCCTGGTCGTCGATCGTCGTGGACGTCGCCGCCGCCAGCGCGGAATCGTCGCACGTCGGGTCCGAGGATCCTCCCGCCGACGCCGGCCACGCGATCGTGTTCGGTGCGTCGGGGTCCGGAAAGACTCGGTGGCTCGCGCGAGAGGCCGCGCGCGCGATCGCGTCCGGAGCGGCCGCGGCGATCGTCGACGTGCACGGGGATCTCGCGCCGGCGGTGCTCGCGCTGCTCCGGCCTCCCGAGCGGCGCCGGGTCGTCGCGATCGACCTGTCGGACCGGCCGGTGCCGGGGGTGGCGATCCTGGCACCGGACCTCCCCGAGGAGCGCGCCGCGGCGCACCTGGTCGCCTCGCTGAAGCGACTGTCCCCCGACGGGACCGACCTCTACTGGGGGTTCCGGCTCGAACGACTCTTCGATGCGTTCGTCCGCATCGTCGGCGAGTCGCACGGCACGCTCCTCGACCTGTACGACCTGCTCACCTCTCCCGCCCGACGCGACGC
>JASHWW010000183.1 GCA_030043855.1 Thermoplasmata archaeon | reverse complement strand
GGTCAGTCGAGGAACGCGTCCAGGAGCGGCAGCACCTCGCCCAGGTCGCGGTCGGTCACCACCGACGTGGCCGCCCGACGGACCTCCTCGTCCTCGGGGAGGAAGGCGATCCCGATCCGGCTGCGCCGGAACATCCCGACGTCGATCTCCGAGTTGCCCACGCTCGCCGTCTCCGCCGGGGTGACGCCGAGGCGCCGTTGCAGGTCGGCCAGGACCTGCTCCTTGGCGTGGATCGGCACCCGGACGATCCCCTCGCCCGTGAGCCGTCCGTCGGCCGTGGTCCGGAACCCGTTGGCGAGCACTCGTTCAATCCCGAGCTCGCGTCCGACACGTTCCGCGAGCCGGTCGATCCCCCCGCTGACGATTGCGGTCCAGGCGCCGCGACGATGCAGACCCTCGATCAGGGTGCGCGCCCCCGGCATCAGGGGCACCCGGTCGAGGATCCGGTCGATCTCGGCGAGGGAGATCTCGGGCGAGTGCTTCCACCAGACCCGGACGTCGGTCCGGATGAACTCCTCGTCGTCGATCTCGTTCGCGAGAAACCGACGGAGCCCGTCGGCGTTGTGGTCCCCGAAGTGCGCGTGCACCGCGGCCCACGAGCTCTCGACGTCGACGAGCGTGCCGTCCATGTCGAGGGCGACGAGCTTAGGCAAGGTCCCCCCACGCGATCGCGTCCGCCTTCCGCAGGACCTCGTCCGGCGGGCGGACCGACCACGCGGCGAGGTTCTCGTCGATCTGGGCGGGGCGGCTCGCGCCCACCAGCGGGGCCGCCCCGCGCCAGCGCAGCCAGTGCAGGGCCACCGAGGCGAGCGGCACGCCCGCCTCGTCGGCCAGGTCGCGCAGCCCGCGCGCCCGGCGCAGGATCTCCGGCAGGCGATCCGGCTCGAAGATGCGGTTCGTGAACCGCCGGACCTCGGGGGGAACGCGCTTGCCGTCCAGGTACTTGCCGTGCAGCAGCCCGCGGGCGAGCGGCGTGTACGCCTCGAGGAGGATCCCCTGGCGTTCGCAATACTCCCGGACCGGGTCCGCGTCCTCGCGGTCGAACAGATTGTACCGGACCTGGTTGACGACGATCCGCGCTTCGCTCAGGTGGCGGCTCGCCTCCTCCAGCTCCTCGACGCCGAAATTGGAGACGCCGATCGCGCCGACCCGATGCTCCTTCCAGAGCGCCTCCAGCGCGCCCATCGTCTCGGCGAGCGGCACGTGCGGATCGGGGGCGTGCACGAGGTAGAGGTCGACCGCGTCCCGCGCCAGCCGCTCGAGGCTGTTGACGAGGCTCGCCCGAACCTGGGCCGGTCGCAGGTGCTCCCAGGAGACCTTGGTGACGAGAAACGCGTCCGGGGCCCCGTTCGCCGTCCGGCGGAGCACGTCGCCCAGGACCCGCTCGGAGCGTCCGTTGCCGTACACTTCGGCCGTGTCGAACCAGCGGAACCCGACCTCGTAGGCGCGGCCGATCGTCGCCTTCGTCCGGGCCTCGTCCTCCGGGTCCCATCGCCCCAGGCCCCAGAGGCCCAGCCCCAGCGCCGGGTGCGGCTTCGGGCTCCCGGGGAGCGGGATCGTACCGATCCCGGCGGCGGAGGGCGTCGGCGGTTTGGGGGACCGGGTCGCGCGACGCTTCGGCGGCGTGGCTCGGGACGGCGTCATGCAGCGGCCCCGGGGGAGGCGGTGCCGCTCATGTGCTCATCGATGCGCCGGATCCGCTCGCGGAGCTCGCGAGCCTTGGCCTCGGCCTCCGCGACCACCTCCGGAGGCGCACGAGCTCGAAACCCGGCGTCCGCCAGGCGGCCGTCGGTCTTCGCCAGGAGCGCGGCGAGCATCTCCCGCTCCCGCACGAGCGCCGCGGAGGGTCCTGCGGAGCGGCCGGGGAGCTCGAGATAGCATTCCCCGAACGGAGCGATCCGGCTGCCGGCGCCGGCCGGAGCGGCCGCGTCCGCTGGGAGGAGTTCCAGCGCGCCCAGCTTCGCGAGCCGGACGATCGCCCCGCGCGCCGTCTCGAGGACCTCGAGGACCTCCGAGTTGGACGGCCGGATCCAGCCGCGGGGCGTCGCGTCGGCGGCGATCCCCTCTTCGGCGCGGACGTTGCGGAGGAGACGGATCGCCTCCAGCACCGGCTCCATCGCGAGCTCTGCCTCCGGGTCGGCCGGCGCTTCGTCGGCCGACGGCCAGGGGGCGGTGGCGAGCAGTCCCTCGGGGTGCGGCAGGGCGTGCCAGAGTTCCTCCGTCACGTGGGGCACGATCGGGTGGAGCAGGCGCAGGGAGCGCTCCAGGACGAAGGCGAGGGTCGCGCGCGCGTCGCGCTGCGCCGGCTCTCCCAACCGGCCCGAGAGCGCTTCCTTCGACAGCTCGACGTACCGGTCGGCGACGTCGTGCCAGAGGAACGCGTGGAGCGCCGAGGCGGCGCGGGTCGGGGCGAACGCCGAGATGGCGGCGTCGACCTCCTCGGCCGTCCGCCGGTAGCGGGCGAGGATCCACCGGTGCTCGAGCGCCGCCGCGTCGGTCAGCTCCGGCACCGGCGGGGCCCGGTCCCCCGTCGGCACGTAGGGACCGGCGAAGCGGACGACGTTCCACAGCTTGGTGAGGAAGTTCCGGCCGCCGTCCAGCGCCGTGCGTCCGTACGGCCCGTCCTCGTCCGTCGGGTTCGGGAAGACGAGGGAAAAGCGGAGGGCATCGGCGCCCCGCTCCCGGATGAGGTCGAGCGGGTCCGGCGAGTTGCCGAGATGCTTCGACATCTTGCGACCCCGCTCGTCCCGGACGGTGCCGGTGAAGTAGACGTCGGTGAACGGGGGCTTGCCGGTGAAGTAGTAGCCCGCCATCATCATCCGGGCGACCCAGAAGAACATGATGTCGCGGCCGGTGACGAGGAGCTGGGTCGGATAGAACCGGTCGAGGTCGGCGGTCGCCTCCGGCCACCCCAGGATCGCGAACGGCCACAACCACGAGGTGAACCACGCGTCGAGCACGTCGGGGTCCGGCGTCAGGTCGCGGCTGCCGCACTGGGAGCATCGCTCGGCCGGGGCGAGATCGACCTCGACATGGCCGCAGGTCCGGCAGTGCTCGACCGGGATCGGATGGCCCCACAGCACCTGGCGGGAGATGCACCAGTCCTGGAGGCCCTCCATCCACCGGAAGAACGTCGGGTTCCACCGGTCCGGATGGATCCGGATCGCGCCGGCGCGAACGGCGGCCACGACCGGTTCGGCGAGGGGCGGCATGCGGACGAACCACTGGGTGGAGAGCCGGGGTTCGACCACCTCATCGGAGCGTTCCGACCGGCCGACGGAGTGCCGGTGGGGTTCGCGGCGGAGGAGCACGCCGTCCTGGGTGAGGCGCTCGATCGTCCGGGCGCGCGCCGTCGGTCGATCGAGACCGTGCAGGTCGGACGGCACCCAGGCCCCCGTCAGCCGCGCCCGGTCGTCGAAGATCTCGACGGGGGTCGGGAGCTCCGGATGTCGCAGTCCGATCTCCCGGTCGACCGGATCGTGGCGGGGGGTCACCTTCAAGGCGCCCGCCCCGAACGTCGGGTCCACCAGGGGGTCGCCGATCACCGGGGCGGTCCGGTCCGTCATCGGCACTCGGACGGTCCGACCGATCAGCGACCGGTACCGCTCGTCGTCGGGGTGCACCGCGACCGCCACGTCGCCGAAGATCGTCTCCGGGCGGACGGTCGCCACCTCGATCCCTCCCGGCGTTCCGTCGGCCCAGGGGTACCGGACGTAGACGAGCTCCGCGTCCTCCTCGGAGTGGAGGACCTCGAGGTCCGAGATCGCGGTCCGCAGCCGCGGGTCCCAGTTCACCATCCGCTCGCCGCGGTAGATCAACCCCGCTCGGTAGAGCCGGACGAACGCTTCGCGCGTGGCCCGGACGCTGGCCGCGTCGAGGGTGTACCGGTAGCGGGACCAGTCGACCGTGAAGCCGCCCGCGCGGGTCTGCTCGAGGATGCGGGCCTCGTGCTCCTTCGTCCACCGTTCCACCTGCGCGAGCGCCTCCTCGCGCGGCAGCGTATCGAACGCGACGCCCTCCTTCTGGAGACGCCGCCGGACCTC
>JASHWW010000028.1 GCA_030043855.1 Thermoplasmata archaeon | reverse complement strand
AGAGCACCTCACCGCGATCGAGGACGACAATCGGTCGGCGATCGTTCCGGCCCCGGTCCTGACGCTGGACGGGGTGCCGTTCTACCTGTCCGTGAAGGGCGTCGGTTCGGCGCTCGATCCGTTCTCCGGACGACGCCTCGACGCGGCCTACGCATCCGAGCTCTCCGCCGAACCGGAAGTCCGTCGCCGGCTGGGGTTGGAACGTCACGACGCGCTCGGCGGCATGATCACGGGGGAGCTTTGGTTGCGAGGATCGCCCTATGGGGGCCAGGGATGGCCTCATGCACGTACCGCGCTCGCCGTCTCGGAGCGGGCGGATTTCACCGACCTGGCGGGATTTCGAGTCGCCCCCGTCGTCAAGGTCGCGACCTTGCCGCCGGCGGTGGTCGAGCGGATCCGCTCGATCCACTGGTTTCGATCCTACGCGGGAGAGTTCGTCCAGGAGATCCGACTCGTGCCGTCCAACGTGCGGGTCTACTTCCATGCCCAGAGTACGGTCGGGTTGCACCCGTCGCACGTCTTCGATCGGTTTCGGATCGATTCCGGTCCGAGGGGACTTGCCTTCGAGCGCAACTTCGTCCGCAGCGGGATCGCGGCGCTCACGCTGTTCGCTCGAACGGCCGAACGGTCGACCGGCGCAGATCGGGTCACCGGGCTCGATTTCCTGGACGTCTGGATCGACAAGGACGCGGTCCTCGGCGCCGACGGGACCTTGTTCTTCGTGGACCTCGAGGGGATCGAACCGGTCTCGGTCCCGACCGCCGACGTCGCCGAGAAACTCGAGGACCAGATCTATCACTCTCTCTACGAGTTCATGTTCGCCTACGAGCAGATCGAGGCCGAACGCGCCCGTCGATTCGGAGGATCGGGAAGTCGCAAGCGTCGCTTCGAGGCGGTCGTCCTGGACGCGCTGCGGGACGACCCCGTAGCCCGACCTCGCGTCTCCCCGAACGGGCTCACGCTGGAGATCCGGTGCGCCGGGGGCCGGGAACCGTTATCCCTCGAATTCCCGTTGGTGGACGCGTAGCATGACCTCCTGTCAGCAGGTTGCCTCGTTTTTCGATCAGGTGGCTACGCGATCGACGCCCCAAGCGCTGGGCCCGGCGGACGAGGCGTTGCTCGCCCAGTGCCAGCTCGCGCAATTTCTGACGGCGGACGACTACCAGAAGCTGCGCGCTTCGGTGGACGGAATGGGTGCCGCACAGGCGGCGATCGCCGAGGAACAGTCGCAGCGGGCCTCGCTCGCGGAGCTCGCCGCGACGGACCAGCGTCGGACGTCGTCGTTTCTCTTTCACCTCGAGGGGAAGGAGAAGCAAGCCCAGGGCGTGCAGACGGCAGCGACCGAGGCCGATCGGTTGAAGGCGGTCGACGCCGATCTCGCGGCCAAGAACCAGCAGCTCGTGGAGCTGATCTCGCAACGGTCGCTCTTCGACACCCTCGTCCCGTACGGGGACCGCTACGCAGGGATGACCTCGCTCGGATTGGTCGAGCGGCGGAACCTGGCGGTGCGTCTGTACCGGCTCAGCGACACCGACTTCGCCCAGTACTGGGCGGATGCCCAAAAGCTCCGTCAGGAAATGTCCGAGCTTTCGGACCGGGGCGCGGAGGTCTACGGGGGGATCGCGCCCGCGATCCCGGGCGCGGATCGGGCGCACCTGTGGGGGATCTCGATCGGTCTCGCCCAAGCGCCGACCGGAGGCTCCGATCCGGCGACCCAGTTCGTTCAGGATTACAACCAGCTCGCGGGGATCTCGGGAAACCTCGAGAACCGGCTGATGTCGGCCGAGGCGCTCGTCTCGCTCGGGCGTCCGATCGTCTCGGAGCTCGGTGTGCTCCGCCAGCTCTTCGACGACGTCGTCCGGCTCGATGTGCCGAAGGAGTCGGCGCTCGGCGTGGCATCCCTGCTGCTGCTCGGCCGGCGGGCCGACGGAACGGTCGCGACTCCGAACTTCCAGCAGTATCTGACCGTCACCCGGTCGTACGAGTCGGCGGCCCTCCTCGCGATCCTGAACACGCCCTTCGAGACCCTGAGCCCGAAGTTCCAAACGCTCCGATCGATGTTCACGGGCTGGGGGTACCAGCTCTCCGAGGACGTCGAGCTCGCTTCGGCCTATCTGGCCGTCTCCGAGCTCCCCGCGGACGGGATCGCCACCAAGCTGGCCATCATCGCGAAGGGGATGGGAGCCTATCTGGAGTATCCGCTGGTGGCGGCCGCCGTACTGACGGCGTTGTCGACCTACGAGGCGAACGAGACCCTCAATCTCCTCGAGCAGGCGTACGCGATCGTGGGGCGCCGGGCGATGCCGATGACCCAGCCGGAGCTGGTCTGCCTCGCCGTGCGGCTGCTCCACGGGGTGCGGAACCAACTGGTCGGACCGCTGGACGCGACGGCGGCGCAGGCGCCGGCGGCGGTTGCGGCTCGGGGGCCCGGATACTACTACGGTCCCCGCTTCTTCTACGCGCCCATCATCGTCGCCCACTACGGGTACTACTCCACGTATTCGGGGATCGGGGGGTTCCATCCCGGGCACGTCCACGGCTTCTCGGGCGGGTTCGGGGGGGGTGGCGGATGAACCGGGTGGGGGTCGCGCTCGTCGTCGCCACCGGTCTCCTCGCCAGCGTTCTGGCGTTCGGAAGCGCTTCGGCGCACTACCTCCCCGGGAAAGGGGACCGGTTTGCGTACAGCGAGACCATCACCCTGACCAACGGCGTCGGCAACTACACCGGATACACGGAGAGCCAGACGATCAACGGATCGCTCGGAATCACCGGCGTCCTCCCGAACGGCACCGACGAGGCGTACTACTACGGCGTCGACGCCTACCAGAACAACCAGGGCCAGTCGAACGTGTCGACGGCGTCCGGGACCTTCTCGTTCTCCCCCTCGACGTACCATTACGTCAACGGCACCGACGATCAGACCGGCTACGTCGATCCGTACGTCTGGTTCTACGCGAACAATTCGTTGGGGGTCGGGGCGACGTTCTACCTCCTGAACTCCGAATTCTCCGTCGTCTCCACGGCCTACGACTACCATCTCGGGACTTCCGCGGGGAACTACGTGACCACCCTCTACGGAGAGGGCACCGGCTCGTACGAGCGCGACGACGTCTACGGGGTGTTCAACGCGACCTATACGTGGCAGGTCTACTTCGATCCCGGAACGGGGTTCATCGTCGGGTACCTGTACACGGAGCAGGATCGGGACGGCAGCGGGGACGGCTTCACGTGGACCGACCAACTCGGTGTGACGACCACGACGTATGCCCTGACGCCCGGTTCCGCCCCGGCCTCGGGCGGCTCGTCGGGCGGCGGTACCTCCACGACCACGATCCTCCTGGTCGCGGGAATCGTGATCGTGCTGGTGGTCGTG
>JASHWW010000182.1 GCA_030043855.1 Thermoplasmata archaeon | reverse complement strand
GCGCTGCGTCCGCGCCGGTTCATCTACGGCGAGGAAGCCCCCCCACCGGCTCGGCCGGTCGCGCCGGCACCCGCGCCCGCCTCCCCGGCAGCGCCCGCCATCGCGTCGGGCACGCGCTCGAAGCCGTAGGGTCGGCCGCGGACCCCGCGCCCGATCCACGGGGCGCGGACGGAACTTATCTTTCGGAATGGGTGCCGACGGCCCAAGGAGCGGATCGCAGATGGTCGACGACGGCACACCGGCGCTCACGCCGCTGGGGGCGTTCCTCGCGCGCGATTGGGTCGCATGGCTGGCGGAGAAGCCGGACTTCGCGACGGAGGTTGGCCATCCGGATTTCAACGACCGGTGGATCGACGACTCGCCGCCAGGGATCGAGGCCCGCCGCCGCCATCTGATCGAGTCCCTGGAGGCCGTCCGCCAGTTCGAACCGTCCCGGCTCGCCGGAGCCGAACGACTCTCCCATCGGCTTTACCGCAGCCTCCTGGAAGAGGCCGTGCGGGGCTTGGAGTACGGCGACGATCCGTTTCCGTTCCACCTGGGGTATCCCCGGAATCTCTGGGTCCCTCTGAACCAGATGGACGGGATCCAGATCCAGGCCGGCGACACCCTGCAGCTGCAGCCCCGCCGGACGCGCAAGGACTTCGCCGACCTCCTCGCCCGGCTGCGGGCGCTGCCGGTCGCGATCGACCAGTCGATCGCGCTCCTGCGGCGGGGGCTCGAGCACGAGGCGACGCCCCCCCGCGTCGCGATCCACGGCGTACCGGACCAGATCCGGGGACTCCTCGCGGAAACGCCGGCCGAGAGCGTCCTGCTGCGACCGTTCCAGTCGATGCCGTCGGGACTCCCCGAGTCGGACCGGGCCCGGATCGTCGCGGACGCCGAAGCCACGTACCGGGACCGGACCGCTCCCGCGGTCCGTCGCTTCCTCGAGTACGTCGAGCGGGAGTACCTTCCGCACTGCCGGGAAACGATCGCGGCGAGCGGGCTACCGGGCGGGGCCGCCGCCTACTCGCACCACGTCCGCTGGCAGACCACGACGGACCTCTCGCCGCAGCAGATCCACGACCTCGGGATGTCCGAGGTCGTCCGGCTCCGGGCCGCGATGGAGGCGCTGATGCGGTCGACCGGATTCTCGGGCACGGCGAAGGAGTTCCACGAGTTCCTCCGGACCCACCCGTCGTTCTACTACGCCTCGGGCCCGGAGCTCCTCGCGGGCTATCGGGCGATCGCGAAGTCGATCGACCCGGAGCTCCCGAACCTGTTCGGCCTCCTGCCCCGGCAGCCGTACGGCGTCGTGCCGGTGCCGGACTATCGGGCGTCGAACTCGCCGTCCGCGTACTACGTCTCGGGCTCCCTCGCCGCCGGTCGGGCCGGAACCTTCTTCGCCAACACCGCGGACGTCAGCAAGCGCCCGAAATGGGAGATGGAGGCGCTCACCCTGCACGAGGCGGTCCCCGGGCACCACCTGCAGCTCGCGCTCAACGCCGAGATCGAGGACCTTCCGGAGTTCCGTCGCCGGTCGGGCCCGACCGCCTTCATCGAGGGTTGGGGGTTGTACGCCGAGAGCCTGGGAGAGGAGGTCGGGATGTACCACGACCCGTACGCCAAGTTCGGTCAGCTGACGTACGATATGTGGCGGTCCCTCCGCCTCGTCGTCGACACCGGGATGCACGCCCTCGGCTGGAGCCGGGAACGCGCGATCGACATGCTCCGCTCCGAGACCGGCCGCAGCGAGATCGACATCACCTTCGAGGTCGACCGGTACATCGTCTGGCCGGGCCAGGCGCTCGCCTACAAGGTCGGCCAGCTCAAGTTCCGGGAACTGCGCACCTACGCCGAGCATCGACTCGGGGAGCGGTTCGACGTGCGCGCGTTCCACGACGTGGTCCTCGGCGAGGGTGCGCTTCCTCTGGACGAGCTGGAGCATCGCGTGCGCGCGTGGGTCGACGAGGAGTTGGCCCGGCCGGTCCCCGTCTGACACCGACTCGGTCGCGTCGCGGTTCGGGCCGGGAAGGGGTTGGCTCGGACTCGGACCGCCCCGCTCAGTCGCCCCGGAGGACCGCCGCATCGGTCGAAGGGAGTTCCGTCGACGACGCCGACCCGTTTCCGACGTGCGGCACGAAGCTCCCGTCGCACGCACCGGACGAGGTACCCGCACCGATCACGACTCCGGATGTCGCGTTGACCTCCGCCGTAAAGTTGTTCCCCATGCCGGAGGTCGACCCGACGGCGCACGTCGTGAACGCCACGATCCAGTACGCCGGCTCCATGAAGTCCTCAAAGGAGAACCCCCCGTAGACGAAGAACTCGGAGGAGGCTTCGGGGTTCGCCGCGAGGTACGCCGAGTCGTTCGCGGCGATGTCCGCGGCGACGGCCGTGCTGTCGATGATGTCCGAGGGGACCGCCAGAAACGAGAAGCCGGTCGCGCACTCCCCGGTCTCGGTCCCGACGATCGTCGCCGATCCGTCCGCCACCGCGATCAGGAGGGCCTCGGGCGAGCCGCTCACGTTCTGGTAGAACTCGAACGCCCACACCGACTGGTACCCGTTTGCATACGCGCCCGTCCAGGCCGGAACACCGAACGTCTCCGTTCCGCCGGAGATCGTGCACGTGGAGTTGCCCGAGGTCGAGTTCGAGTAGGCGACGGTCGAGGAGAGCCCCACGGCGAGGACCAGCGTCCACGTTCCACCCTGGCCGCTCGCCGCCGACGTCGCGAGGGGCGCCGCCTGGCCGTACGACATCTGGGAGCCGGAGCCCGTCACCTTCGTGAAGGTGATCGTCGCGCCGGTGTCGGCGCCGTTGACGGTGACCGATCCGCTCGCCGGGGAGGCCGTGTACCCCGTGACGGTGCCGACCGTGTAGCTCCACATCCCGTTACCGGACGAGAAGACGATTGTCGAGGTCGTCGACGTCATCGGAGTACCATTGAACGTGACGCCCCAGCTGGTGGCCGTAACGAGTCCGGATTCGGTGAACGTCACTTGGTACGTCCCCGGTGGGAGCGCCGTGAACGTGACCGATTCGGGCACCGGGTTGCCATTCACGACCACGGTACCCGACGCGGGCGAGGCCGAGTATCCCGCAGCCGAAACCGAGTATGAGTAGGTGCCGTTCGGAACCGCGAGGACGAGGGTCGTGCCGGTCGACGTCCCCGACGAGCCGCCGATTGTGGCGCCCCACGCGGCGCCCGCGCTGAGGCCGGTCTCCGTGAACGTCACGTTGAACGTTTTCGCCGCTGGCCCGGAACTCTTGCTGGACCCCAGGTGGAATCCCGGGACCACGTTCGCGAAGCCGAGTCCGACGATCAGCACGATGATGACGATCACCACGACGACGGCCGCGATGGCGCCCCCATGGCCGCTCTTGGGGGGAGGCGGCGGAGGTGCAGCCGGCGGGGCGCCTACGGCTCCAGCGGGAGTTGCGCTCGAGGCGGACATTGCCGAGGGCGACCGCGCCCAAGATACTTAATCCGGCGGTTCGGACCGCCGGGACCTCGGGTCCCCCGGTACGAGGTCAACGTGCCGCCCGAACCGAGTCCGACACCGTGCGCCCCAGCGGCGCCGCGGCGAGGGGCGACGCGCTCGCCGGGACCGCCGGGGCCGGGGGAGCGACGCTCGGGCGCACCATCGGGAGCGGGGTGCCGTGGGGGGCCCGCTCGGCGCGGCCCAACTTGCGTCGGAGCCAGAGCCGGACGTCCTGATGGTAGAGGTTGCCGTAGGGACAGGCGCCCACGCAGGAGCCGACCCCGCGGCACTTCGAACTGCGGTACTCTCCCGTGGTCCGGAAGTACTGCGGCATGTCGACGAGGCCCACGG
>JASHWW010000181.1 GCA_030043855.1 Thermoplasmata archaeon | reverse complement strand
GCGAGCCGGATCCGGTCGGTCGGCGCCACGACGGCGGCGAGCCGTTCGCGGCGCGCCGGGAAGTCCTCCCCGTAGGTCGGCGTGCCCCCCGCGAGGAGGACGTCGAACAGGAACAGGCAGACCGGGATCTCGGCCTGCGCCTTCTCGAGGTCGTGCTTGCGGCCCCGCCGCTTCGAGACCTCCTGGAACGGCTGGATCTCGTCGGTGTCCGGGTCGATGGGGACGCACTCCCCCTCGACGATCGCGGGCGGCTCGCGGATCGCCTTCGGCAGCTCCGCGACGAGTTCCGGGAACTGGGCCGAGATCTCCTCGAGGCGGCGGGAGAACAGACGGACCGGCCCCTTCCGCGGGATGTGGGCCTGGACCCGGAGTCCGTCGTACTTGTACTCGAGCGCGGTGCGCCCGTCCATCCGTTCGAGGACCTCGGCGAGGCTCGGCTCCCGCTCGGCGAGCATCGGGCGGATCGGCCGTCCGACCTCCAGCGAGATCCCGGCGAGCGCCGGCAGGCCCCCCTCGACGAGGGTGCTCGCCACGAGCCCCAGGTCGCTCGAGAGGTTGAACGCGGCCTCGATCTTCGCCCGCGCCTCCTTCGTCCCCTCCGCGAACGCCAGCGTCAGGGCGTCGAGGATCGTCATCTCCCGGACGCCGACCCGCAGGGTGCCGAGCACGAACCGGACCAGGTACTTCCCCTCGAGCGGGCTGGCCCCGCGGAGCAGCTCGGCGATCGCCTGGACCTTCTGGTCCTGCGACCCCTCGCCCTTCAACGACGCGACCCGCTCGAGCTCCCCATAGACGTGGGCGACGGTCAGCGGGGCCGTCTCGTCGAGCGTTCGGCGGCCGGCGAGGAGCTCCTGGGTGGTCGTCCCGAGGTCGCCCGAGAGCTTCGTCCGCCGTCCGACCTCCGCCTCCTCGACCCCCGTCACGAGGGCCACCGCGCGACGGGCGAGCGAATCCGCGACCCCGAGCTCGATTCCCTCGTACTCCGGCCGCAGCAGGCCCTGCGAGAGGTAGAGGACCCGCGGCAGCTCCGGCGGGCGCAGGGGACGGATCAGGTCGGCGAGGATCGCTCGCATCTCGAGGCGCTTCGACGTCGCCTCGAGTCGTTCGTACGCGGCGGCGAGGTCAGCGTACCGCACCGCGCGCCCCCTCCTCGACCGCGGACCGGAGGCGGCGGAGGTTGTCGGCCACGGGCCCTCCGGCGTAGACCGAGTTGCCGCAGACGAAGAACGTCGCGCCCGCCGCGGCGGCGCGCGGAGCCGTCTCCGCCGTGATCCCGCCGTCGATCGAGAGGTCGCCCCCGGTCCCGAGCGCATCGAGGCGGGCGCGGGCCGCGACGACCTTCGGGAGGACCTCGGGCAGGAACTTCTGCCCCGAGAATCCGGGGTGGACGCTCATCACCAGCACCTGGTCGACCCGGTCGACGAACGGTTCGACGACCGCGAACGGAGTATCCGGCTTGATCGCCGCCCCGACCTCCGCGCCGAGCGCGTGAACGGCCCGGATCACCTCGTCGGGCGGGGAGCGGGACTCGAGATGGAAGACGAGGGTCGTGCCGCCCGCCCGGTGGAACGCCGCGGCGTACCGCAGGGGGTCGTCGATCATCAGGTGGACGTCGAGGGGGAGCTTCGTCCGCGCCCGGACGGCGGCGACCAGCGCCGGCCCGAACGAGAGGTTCGGCACGAAATGACCGTCCATCACGTCGAGGTGGAACGCGTCGGCCCCGGCCGCCTCCGCCTCGGCGACGGCGGCGCCGAGCGCGCCGAAATCGGCGCTCAGGAGCGACGGGGCGAGGCGGAGCGCGCGACGCCCGGTCGGCACGACCGGCTCCCAAGTCGCCTCCCTATTTAGGAGACGACCGGGACGTCAGAGGAACTCCTCGGGCCGGGGGTCCTCGGTGAGCCCGGTGACCGGACGACCGGCGCGGAGCTCGGCGGCCTCGGGGGTCCAGATGCCGACCTCCACCGGGAGGTACCACGTCGGGTGGAACGTGCCCCGACGGGCCCGGTGTTCCGCGGGGCGGTGCCAGAGGTACCGGGCGAGCAGGAACTCGAGGTACAGCGCGACGGCGAGGATCCCGAGGCCGAGCAGGAGGCTCCCCGCCTCGGCCCAGCCGATGACGATCCAGATGTCGAGGATGAACAGGCCCAGGCCGATCCACCACTTCGTCGCTTCGAAGAAGAACCACTCGCGCCACGTCGGGCCGGGGTCCTTCAGCGCCTGCCGCTTCTCCTCCGCGACCTTCTCGACCCGGTCGCGGAAGGCGATGTCCTCCTCGGGGGACGGCCCGAAGTCCGGGTCCCGTTCCTCGGGCGGGTTCAGGAGCGGCATCGTCCGCGCCCTCCTCCTTCAGGAGGCGATCGCGGGCGGCTCGGGGAGCGGCGGCACCGCCGGGGCCGGGGCGCCCGGCTCGGCCGCGGGCGTGTAGAGATGGCAGGAGACCAGGTGGCCGGGCCGGATCTCGGTCAGGACCGGCTCGATCTTCGAGCAGACCGGCATCACCGACGGGCACCGGGTGTGGAACCGGCAGCCGGACGGGGGCGCCGCCGGGCTCGGCACGTCCCCCTGCAGGAGGATCCGCTCCCGCTTCAGGTCCGGGTCCGGGATCGGGATCGCCGAGAGGAGCGCCTGCGTGTACGGGTGGAGCGGCCGGGAGAACAGCTCGTCGGTCGGCGCCTGCTCCACGACCTGCCCGAGGTACATCACGACGACCCGGCGGCTCATCGCCCGGACGACGGAGAGGTGGTGCGAGATGAACAGGTAGGCGAGCTGCTGCTCCGACTGGAGCCGACGGAGGATGTTCAGGATCTGCGCCTGCACCGAGACGTCCAGCGCGCTCGTCGGCTCGTCGAGCACGACGAACTCGGGGCGGAGCGCCAGGGCACGGGCGATCCCGATCCGCTGCCGCTGCCCGCCCGAGAACTCGTGCGGAAACCGCCACTCGTGCTCCGGGTTGAGCCCGACCTGCTGCAACAGGTCCCGTACACGCTCGTAGCGCTGCGTGCGGGAACCGGCGTGGTGGATCTCGAGCGGCTCCGCGATGATGTCCCGGACGAGCATCCGCGGCGAGAGCGAGCTGAACGGGTCCTGGAAGACGATCTGCAACTTCCCCCGCAGCTTGCGCATCTGGTGCGGGGACTTGCGGTAGAGCGAATACTGCTCGGCGATCTCGTCGAGCTCGCCGAGCGCCGCCTTCGCCTCGGGGCTCGCGGCCCGGCCTCCCTTGTCGGCGGAGTCGAGCTGGGAGTACAGCCCTTCGAGCCGGGATTCGACCTCCGCGGTCGGCCGGTAGAAGGCGTGGCCGGACGTCGGCTCGATGAGGCGGAGCAGGAGGCGCCCGACGGTCGTCTTGCCGCACCCCGACTCGCCGACCAGGCCGACCGTCTCTCCCTCGTGGATGTCGAAACTGACGCCGTCGACGGCCCGGACGTCGCCGATGCGGCTCGAGAAGAATCCCCCGCGGATCGGGAAGTACTTGCGTACGTTCCGGGCCGAGAGCACGACCGGGGCTCCCCCGTTGTCCATCGCGCTCCCCCCTGCGTGCCTCTAGGTCGCGGCCACGGGACCCCGATATAAATAGCACGCGACGGTGTGATCCGGCCCCTCCAGCGTCACCGGCGGCCGGCGCTCCTTGCAGACCGGCATCGCATACGGGCAGCGGGGGTGGAACCGGCACCCGGTGGGCGGGTGGATCAGGTCCGGGACCGACCCCGGGATGGAGCTCAACTGTTTGTCGGGCTGGTCGAGACGCGGGATCGACGCCAGCAGCCCCTGCGCATAGGGGTGGAGGGGCCGGCGGAAGACTTCCCGGACCGGGCCCTGCTCGACGATCACGCCCGCGTACATCACGCAGACGCGGTCGGCGACCTCCGCGATCACCGCCAGGTCGTGCGTGATCAGGAGGATCGACGTCCCGACCCGGTTCTTCAGGTCCCGCATCAGCTCCAGGATCTGCGCCTGGATCGTCACGTCCAGCGCCGTCGTCGGCTCGTCCGCGATCAGGATCTCCGGTTCGGAGGAGAGCGCCATCGCGATCATCACGCGCTGGAGCATCCCGCCGGACAGTTCGTGCGGGTAGCCGCGGGCGACCTGCACCGGATTCGCGATGTAGACGCCCTCCAGCAGCTTGACGGACCGCCAGAAGACGTCCTGCTTGAGTGGGCGCTGGATCCGACCGCGGACCCCCCAGAGCCCGAAGTAGGCGTGCAGGAGCCGCTCGCGGAACCGGCGTCGGAGGAGTCGCGAGCGCTGCCGTCGGAGTCCCGATCGACGCCGGGCCTCCTCGGCGATCGCCGGGGATCCCGCGGGCAGACCGGCGGTTGCGGTCCCCTTCATCTCTTCGAGATGGACGAGGTTCAACTGCTCCTGGATCTCGAGCAGCCGTCGCCGGTGCGCCAGGAACCGCTTCTGGATGCCGGAGATCTGGATCCGCCGGAGCGCGTTCCGGATCTCGCGCTTCGCCTCGTCCGGTCGCGCCGCGGCCGCGCGGGCGATGTAGAACGCCTGCGTCGCGATCGAGCCGGTGCCGGTCGCGTCGCCCAGCCGGGCGGACGCGGAGAGGATCTCCTCCCGCTTCCCCTCGACGGCGATCGAGAGGAGCTCGTCGACCGCGGCCGCCACGGCCGGGTCGTTCGGGGTCGCGTGGAGCAGCTCGTCGATGATCCGGATCCCCCGGTGGAGGAGCAGGACCTCGCCGAGCTGGTCGGAGATCGAGAAGATCGGGTTCATCGCCTGCGTCGGTTCCTGGAAGATCGTCGCGATCCGCCGGCCCCGGATCGCCGACATGCGCTCGCCGGCCGCCTTGATCCGGCGGAACGAGCGGCTCACCTTGACGCGACCGGTGTTCTTGATCGCCTTGTACTTCGCCTCGCGGTCGAGCCCCCAGAGGAGGTCGGCCTGTTCGAACATGACCTTCCCGCCCATCACGCGGCCGGGCGGGTCGGCGATCAGTCGGGTGATCGAGAACGCGGTGACGCTCTTGCCGCAGCCGGTCTCCCCGACCAGTCCCGTGGTCTGGCCCCGGCGGATCTTGAACGTCACTCCGTCGAGCGCCCGGACGACCCCGTCGTAGGTGAAGAAGTAGGTCCGCAGCTCGCGGACGTCGAGCACCACCGGATGCTCCGG
>JASHWW010000180.1 GCA_030043855.1 Thermoplasmata archaeon | reverse complement strand
CGACCGATCGCGCTGGTCGGCGTCTACTCGGGTCCGGACCGAGACCCCCGGAAGCCGACCACCTCGGTCGCGTTCCGGATGCGCGGGCGCGGCGGGACGCCGCGCGGGGGCGACGACGCGGCGGCGGCGGAGTGGATTCCCCTCCGGAAGGCGCACCCGCTCGCGTTCGACCACGCCCGCATCGTGCGCGACGCGGTTCGCCAGGTCCGCGCGGAGCGCCGTCGCGCGGGCCGGTGACCGTCCGGCCCGTTCAGGGGCCCGTTCCGGAGGTCGCCGCGGGAACCCCCGTCGACGGCGCGGCGCCCCGCGACCAGGAGAGGAGGGCCGCCACGACGAGGACCACGGCGGACCCGAGCAGCGCCACGCGGATCCCGGTCAGGAACTGCGCGCCCACGTTCCCGACGAGGCCGGTCGTCCCGAGGAAGACGGCCTCGGCAACCGGCCGCGAGACGCTGGCCGACGCGATCGACAGCGAGAGGACGAAGCTGAACAGGGTGCCGAGATTGGTGAGCGTGGCCCGGAGCCCGCTGATGGAGCCGAACGTCCGCGGCGTCGCCTGGTCCATGATCGCGGTGTTGTTCGCCGGGTAGAACGTCCCGACCCCGACGCCGCTCAAGAGGGAGATGATCGGGACGAAGCCGAGCCAGCTGGTCAGCGAGAGGAACGAGTACGCGACGACCGCCGCCATCATCAGGACGATCCCGAGGGTCGCGAGGACCCGCGGCCCGATGCGGTCGACGCGCCGGCCCATCCACGGGGCGGTCAGCGCCCCGACGAGATAGCCGGGGATGAGGAGCAGTGAGGCGTTCAAGGGCGAGAGGCCCCGCAACCCCTGCAGGTACATCGTGAGCAGGAAGACGACCGAGAGGTACCCGAGGCTCTGAAGGAAGCCGGCCAGCAGGGAGAATCCGAGCAGTCGCTGGCGGAGGCCGCGCAGGTCGAGCATCGGTGCGGAGTTCCGTAGTTCGACCACGACGAAGACGGGCAGGAGCGCCAGCCCGATCGCCACGCAGGCGAGGTTCGTCGCGTCGGGTCCGTACGCGGCGGCTTCGATCGCTCCGTAGCAGAGGCTCCCGAGCGCCGCCGAGAAGGTGACGAATCCTCCGAGGTCGAAGCGGGTCGCGGTGCGGGGGGTGATCGGGAGGTACTTCAGACCGAGCGCGACCGCCGCGACGCCGATCGGGAGGTTGATGAAGAAGATGTACCGCCAGCCGAGCGCCGTCGTGATCACGCCGCCCAGCAGGATCCCGAGGATCGCCCCCACCGACCAGCCGAAGGCGAGGAACCCGAACGCCCGGCCGCGTTCGTGCGCCGGAAAGACGTCGGCGATGAGGGCCCCGCCGATCGCGAAGACCATCGCGCCGCCGACCGCCTGCACCGACCGGGCCGCGATCAGGAACGTCGCGGTGGTAGCCAGCCCGGAGAGGACGGAGCCGATCGTGAACACGGCGAAGCCGAGATTGTAGATCCAGGCCCGACCGAGCATGTCGCCCAGACGGCCGACCTGGGTGGTCAGGGTCGCGGTGATCAGCAGATAGATCAGGATCGTCCAGATGATCGACGAGAGGCCGGCGTGGAGGTCCCCGGCCATCGTCGGCAGCGCGAGGATGACGATCGTGCTGTCGACCGCGACCATCAGGGAGCCGAGGCTCGTGATCGCGAGCACGGCGTTCTTGCGCGACGACGATGCCGGGCCTTCGGCGGGCGGGAGTCCCGCGTCGGACATCGTTCGCATGCTACGGTACCGGGGGACGGAACGGTCCGGTCAGGGGCCCGGAGCGGTCGGGGGGGTGGCGGGCGCCTTCGGCGGAGGCGTCCGGCTCCGGCGACGATGGGCGACGAAGTACGCCACCGCCAACCCCGCGATCGCCACCGCGCCGATCAGGGCGGCCCATTCGCCGTCCGAGAGCGACACCGTCGACCCGGAGGCCGACGCGGGCGCGACCGCCGTGAAGTTCACCGACTGTCCCAGGCCGGCGACCGTGACCGTGCCCGACCGGGGCGTGACGTTGTACGGGGACGGTACGCCGACCGAGTACGCGTACGACCCGTTGGGCAGGGAGAAGCCGAGCGACGTGCTCGAGGTCTCGATGGGCGAGCGTCCGGCGAGCGAGAGGGTCCAGTTCGACCCGACCGGGAGCCCCCCGATCGCGAACGTCACGGCGTAGGTGACCTGCACGAACGTCAGCGCGACGACGACCGCGTTGCCGGCGACGGTGAGATTCGCCTGCGTCTCGTTGGGGGCCCATCCGGACGCTTCGGTCCGGACGCTGAAGTTGTACGTCCCGTTCGGCGAGCGCCAGGAGAAGTTGCCCGCCGTCCCGCTGAACGTCGGCCCGTTCTGGACCTCGATCGACCAAGCGTCCCCGGTCGGGAGCCCCGACTCCACGAACAGGACCGCGAACGTCGGAAGTCCGAAACTGACCGGCACGGAGAAGCCGCTCCCGTTCACCGTCACGCTCCCGCTGCGCGGCGAGGCGACGTAGTTCGGGTAGGACGTCGAGAGCGCGAAGCGGTACGTCCCGTTCGGCACCTCGAAGGCGATCGTGGAGGCGTTGGTCGTGATCGGCCCGGAGCTGCCGAGGACCGCCGACCACTCGGCCCCGGCCGGAAGTCCGGTCGCGACGAAGGTGATCCCGTAGTCCGGAGGGGGCGTGAACGACACGGGGACGATGAGCGACGAGCCGTCGACGAACACGGTCACGGCGCCCGGGTGCGGCGACCAATCCCCACCCGAAAGGAGGAACGTGTACGTCCCGTTCGGGACGACAAGGAGCAGGTACGAGGCGTTCGTCGTGAAGAACGATCCGGTCGTCTCGTTCACCCACCAGGAGAGCCCGGCGGGGAGTCCGGCCTCGGTGAAGTTCACCCCGTAGGTCGTCACCGCGAAGCTCAGATTGAGCCAGACCGGGACCCCGGACACGGTGATCTGGCCGGTCGGCGGCGTGGCCGTCCATCCGGCCGGGGAGAGCACGGTGAAGTCGTACGTCCCGTTCGCGAGCCCGGTTTCGAGCGTGGTCTGGTTCGTCGATCCGAAGATCGAGGGGGCCGAACCCGGGAACGCGAGCGCGATGCCCCAGAGGAGTCCCGCCGGGAGTCCGCTCTCGTTCACGTGAAGGGAGTACCGCGCGATCGGGGGTCCGGCGTCGTACTCCAGGACCCCCTGCGCCGTCGCACCGGAGACGTACGTCGCGTTCCAGACCGCGGGAACCCCTGCGGTGAGGTTGCCGGTCGAGGCCTCCTCCCAGGCGAGATTGGCGGCGGTCTCTCCCGTCTGGGTCGTCGCCTCACCGAACGCCTCCGTCGTTCCCGGTACGAACGTCACGACGCCCGATCGTTGCAGGTACAGCGACAGGTTGCCGGAGGTGGCCGGGTCGAAGTTCCCGATCCCGCCGCTCGGTCCTCCGATGAGGCCGAACTGGGGGGAGAGCCCGCCGGGTCCCCCGTACGGCGCGGGGTACGGACCGTTCGAGAAGTTCTGGCCGCCCCAGGAGTAGTTGTACCAGAGGTCCCCGATGATGAACGACGCGCCCGGCACCGGGAGGGTCAAGGTCGGCGTCCCGGCCACCCCGAAGGAGAAGACGACCGACTGACCGTCGAACTGATCCTGGTTGACGAGTCGCGTCGTGAGGTCGAACGTCGTCGGGGGCGACAGGATCTGGCCGGTGATCGGGAAGTTGTACTCGTAGATGACCTCGGACGGGTACAGCCCGTAGAACGGAAAGACGACCCATCCGGTGAAGTTCATCGCCCATCCGTGGGCGGTCCAGTTGATGTAGACGACGTTCTGGACCCAGTAGATCGGCGCCCCGAGGCTGTCGGCGAGGAAGAAGTTCTGCTGCAGGGACGCGTTGTAGAAGTTGTTCACCCCACCACCGGGGAACGTCGACGTGACCTGCAAGCCCGTCAGATTGAGGAGGGCCCGAACGCCCGAGAGCTCCCCGGGGACGTCCGTCGGGTCCGACGTGGCGAAGAAGAGCGTGAAGTTGTAGGCGTCGACCGATCCCCAGCCCGTCGCGAGGTCGTACCCCGGACCCGCGCCGTAGAGGTAGTTGCTCCCCGTGACGACGTCGTAGAACGGGAGGGCGGGCAGCGGGGCGACGTAGCCGTCGACCGGGATGAACCCGGTGGTCGCCGTGGTGGTCAGGGGTTCGTTCATCAGGTCCGCCAGCGCGTACAGCGGCGGGTCGACGAACCCGAGCGGAGAGTCGTTGAGCGTTCGCAGGACGTGATCGACGTCGGCGAAGATCCCGGCCTCCAGCGGGGACGCGATGCTCGTTCCTTCGGCGTAGAAGAACTGCCCGCCGGTCGTCGCGTTGGTCGCGTCGTAGCGGATCCCGTTGATCGAGATCGTGATCAGCGTGTTGTTCGCCAGGGCCGCAATGTCGGGTACGCCGCGACCGGCGCCCCCGATCTGCTGGTTCGCGGAAGTGTCGGCCTGCCACGACGGTTCGGCGAACACCTGGGAGATCCCGCCGGTCGAGCCGGCCGGTCCGTGGTTGGCGGTGTCGTTCGGGGAGACCCACCAGACCTCGTTCGTGGTCATCTGGAGCGTCGTCGGGTCGAGGACCACGGTCGTCCCGCCGACCGCGACGTCGCCGAAGTCGTCGTACGCCATCGACGCGGGGAAGAACGTGACCTGACCCGACGGATCGGCGCTCGCGCCCGGTCCGTCCGGGTCGTCCCCCGAATCGCCGGACGCCGCGAGCACGGTGATCCCGCGGGCCGCGGCCTCCTCCGTGAGATTGTACCAGTCGGTGTCGTTGGCGTCCGTCCCGCCCCAGGAGTTGCTGATCACCGAGACGTTGGCGAGGCCCGGGTAGCTGCCGTTCGGATTCAGGATGAAGTCGAACGCCTCGTCCAGGTCGACGTTGGTCGAGTTCGGGCCGTAGACGTTGAACAGCTTCGCCCCCGGCGCCGTCGAACCGACCATCTCCATGTCGAGGGTGTTCTCCCCGACCGCGCCGGTGGTGTCGTACGAGGCGAGGCCCCCCGGCCCGGGCGCGCCGTCCAGAGGGACGCCCGTCACGGTCGGCGCGGCTTCGCCCGCGGGCAGGGTCTCCGCGTAGTAGGCCGAGATGTCTCCGGGGACGAACGATCCGACCTCGGTCCCCGGCGCCAGGGTCCCGTACGGCGTGGAGATCGACGTCGTCCCGTTGTAGACGCCCGACCAGAGGATCGTGGCGACGACTTCGCTGCCCGGGTCTCCGGCCTGTTGCAGCAGGGACGGCTCGTCATAGGCGATCTGGAAATCCGGCGCATACTCGTACTGCACCCCGCCGATGGTCGGGGGGGCCAGGTATCCCTCGGCCCGCGCCGGCGGAGGCGTGACGGCCGACGGAGGCGAACGCACGTCCCCCATCGCGTGCAGTACGCGGTTCAAGGACGCCGAGTAGGAGCTGAGCCCCTCCACGGAGCCGACGAGACGGGCGATCGGGGTCGGCAGTTCGATGGGACCACTCGGCGCGTAGTAGACCGTTCCACGGAACGCGTACGTCGCGATGGTGGTGTGGAAGACCCGCCCGACCTCGCTCGCCGAAGCTTGGAAGCTGACCGACTCGCGGTCCGCGTAGGTGGTGAGGCCCGTCACCCCGAGGGAGCGGAGGTAGTCGACCACAAGACGGTACTCCGCGGCGGGGAACCCGAACTCCGCGTCGAACTGCGACTGGGTCAGGAACTGATGGTACGTCGGAGAACCGGGCGTCGAGATCCCGGCGAGGACGGCCGAGAGCCGCGTCGCATTGGAGAAACCGAACGAGATCAGCACGGAAATCGCGGGAGCGCTCGAGCTTCCGAGCTCGGTCGCTCCGGCGAGATGCAGCCCCGGTTCGTTGTCGGGAACGACCGTGAGGGGCGCAGCGGCCACGGCGGCGAGGTCGGACGTCGTTCCGCTCGACCCGTCGGAGGTCGACGGCGTCGCGACCCCCGGATGGAGCGGAACGATCCCCAGCGAGCCGAGTGCCATGGCGACGACGAGGAGCACGGCGCCGACCGGGCGCAGGGTCCGCCGGTCGCTCACTCGGGTCCCGACGGTCCGCACTCGAGCATGGCGCGTCGGCGGGCCCAGCGCGAGAACGTGAGATAAGCATTTTCGGTGGCGCCGAGCGCGGCGCGCCGCGACCCGACGGCTAATAGGCCCGGCCGCGTGGCGGGCCGCGATGTGGTCGGCGACGGAGCACCATCCGCACGCCACCCTGCTCTCGGACTTCATCCTCGGGAGCCAGGACGGCCTCGTCAACGTTCTCGGGATCCTGCTCGGGCTCGTCGCAGCGAGCAGCGACGTGCACGTGATCTTCATCGCGGCGGGGGCCGCGCTCGCCGCGGAATCGATCTCGATGGGAGCGGTCGCTTACACGTCGACGTTGGCGCGCCGCAGCCTGTACCTCTCCGAGGAGGAACGCGAGCGCGCGGAGATGCGGGACGTCCCCGAGCTGGAGCGTGAGGAGGTACGGACGATCCTCCGGAAGTGGGGGTACGAAGGCGACGAGGTCGAGGAGATGCTCCGACGCCTCGAGGCGAAGCCGAAGGCGATGATCGACGTCATGATGGCATTCGAGCTGAACCTCGCGTCCGTCCCCGAGTCCGCCCCCCGTCGCAGCGCGGAGGTCGTGTTCGCGGCGACGGTCGTGGGCTCGTTCATCCCGCTCCTCCCGTTCTTCTTCCTTGCCTCGGATCTTCACCTCGCGGCCGTCGTCGCGGTCGTGATCAGCGCGGCGATGCTGTTCGCCGTGGGCTGGTACGAGGCGCGGACGACGATGGGGACCGTCTGGCAGAGCGGGCTCCGCATGGTCATCATCGGCCTGGGCGCCGGCTTCGCCGGCTTCCTGGTCGGGCACTTCGCCGGGCTGCTCTGACCGCCGCCCTACGACGCGCCGCGGGCGACCAATCGTCGCGCGGGGTCGCGAGGGCGCGCCTCACGGACGAACCACCGACGGGGACGCCGGGTCTCGTGCTGGCGACAGGCGACGCACCAGACGACCGTCTCTCGCGGTCCGGCCAGCTCGGGCGTCGCGACGTGGTCGTCCGCCGAGTGACCGCAGGTGCGGTGCAGGCACGGGTGCGATCCCCGCGATTCGGGGTCGGGTCGCATGACGACCCAAATATGCGCACTTATGCGTATTAAACCTGTCGAACCGGCGCCTACTCGGAGAGGCGCCGGACCCGACGCGCGACGTGGGCGCTCTTCTCCTTCTCGGAGAGGTCCCGCACGTGCATCGAGACGACGACCGTGCCGCTCACTTCGACGGGGTCGGGCAGGAGCGGGAGCTTCACCGAAACCCGGTCGAGCTCCAGTTCGATCTGGCCGTGGCGGTCGCGAACCGCGTCCAGCAGGTCGGCGAACGGGTTGGGATGGGGTCGGGCGGGATCGGGAGCGGGCGCCATTGCGCCGGACACGCCCCGCCGGGTTACGAGCGTTTCGCGCCCGGGCCGGCCAACCGATTCGTTCAATATGTTAAGGAATCAGTGTATAAATGTCCCGGCGTTCTCCCTCGCGTGGACGCCACGCTGGCCTCGGGGTACTCGTCGCCGAAGCAGGGGATCCTGCGGTTCCTGAAGCGGTCGCCCGGGGCGTCGCTCGCCGACGTCGCGGCCGAGATCGGGGTCTCCAAGGCCGCGGCCCTCGGCCATCTGCAGAAGCTCGAACGCGATGCGTTGATCGCCCGGTCGTACCGGGCCGGCAAGGTCGGGCGCCCGCGGGTCGTGTTCCAACTGACGGGCGGCGCGTCGGCCCTCTTCCCGCACAACTACACCGAGATGTCCCTCTGCGCGCTCGAGTTCATCGAGCGTCGCCTCGGGCGGACCGCCGTCTCCGAGCTGCTGACCCAGCGGGCGCACGACGTCGCCGATCGGAGCCGCGCGCGACTGCGGACGGGCCCGCTCGGGGCCCGGGTCGACGAGCTGGCCCGGATCCGTACGGAGGGCGGCTACATGGCGGAGGTCGGGCCGCGCGCGCGCGGCGCGTTCGAGCTGCTCGAGCACAACTGTCCGGTCCTGGCGATCGCCGGTCGGTACCCGGAGGCGTGCGAAACGGAGCGGCGCATGTTCGAGTCGATGCTCGGTGCCCGGGTCGAGACGTCGCACCGGGTGGTCGCCGGGGACGCCGTCTGCCGGTTCCGGATCCGCGATCGGAGCCGGGATCCATGAGGCGGGCCGGAGCTCGACCGGTGGCCGTCGTCACGGGGGCGAGCCGGGGCCTCGGTGCGGTCCTCGCCGGGTACTTGCGCGGCGAAGGCTACGACCTCGTCGTGGTGGCCCGGCATCGTCGGGAGCTCGACGCCGCGGTGCAGTCGCTGCCGCGGGGGCCCGGAACCGTCGTGTCGGTGGTCGGCGACGTCGCCCGTCCCGCCACGCGCAATCGAGCGCGGCAGGTCGTCAACCAGCGGGGTGGTCGTCTCCGGCTGCTCGTGAACAACGCGAGCGAGCTCGGTCCGTCGCCGCTCCCTCGGCTCGACCGGTTCCCCCTTGACCGGCTCGCCGCGATCTACCGGGTGAACGTCGTCGCACCGATCGCCTGGGTGCAGGATCTGGCCCCCGCGCTCGAGCGCGGGAAGGGCTGGATCGTCAACATCACCAGCGACGCGGCGGTCGGTGGCTACCCGGGGTGGGGTGGTTACGGAGCGAGCAAGGCGGCGCTCGATCTGGTGACTCGAACGATGGCGCAGGAGCTCGCGGACCGCGGGATCGTTGCGGTGAGCGTCGACCCGGGCGACCTGCGGACGGTCATGCACCAGGCGGCGTTCCCGGGGGAGGATATCTCCGACCGTCCGCTCCCCGGGGTGACCGTTCCGTTCTGGGCCTGGCTCCTCCACCAACCGCCCTCGGTCGTGACGGGACATCGGTTCCGCGCCCAGGTCGACCCCTGGGAGGTCCCCGCATGAGCGGGTTCGATCTCCACCGCGTCGTCCCGGTGGGCAAAGGAGCCGACCGGACCCCCGAGGACCGGGGCGTCCGACGCGACGAGGTCCGGCTCCTCGTCTCCGATCCCGACGGGGACTCGGACGCCCGGTTCGACCGGCTTCCCGAGATCCTCCGACCGGGGGACCTCTTGGTCGTCAACGAGAGCGCGACGCTCCCGGCCAGTCTTCCCGCGACCGGGCCGCCGGGCGCCTTTCGCGTGCACGCCTCCACGCACTACGGGGGGAGCCTCTGGCTGGTCGAGAGTCGGTGGGGATTCGGCGACCCCGGCCCGGTCCCGATGGAGGTCGGCGACCGATGGGAGGTCGGAGGCGTTCCGGCCCGCGTCGTCGCCCCCTACCCGGCGATCCCGCGGCTCTCGTACCTCGCGATCGCCTCCGACCTGCGACGCGCGATGGACCGCGCGGGTCGCCCGATCCGGTACGGCTACCTCGCGCACGACTACCCCCTCGCCGCCTACCAGACCGTCTTCGGACGGATTCCCGGCAGCGCGGAGATGCCCAGCGCGGGTCGGCCGTTCTCGCGACGACTCGTCCGGCAGCTCCGGAACCGGGGGGTCGGGTTCGCCCCGATCGTCCTGCACGCGGGAGTGTCGAGCCTCGAGTACGGGGACGCGGGACCTTCGGCCCCGCTCTATCCGGAACCGTTCGAAGTACCGGCGGCGACGGTCGCCGCCATCGCCCGCACCCGCTGCGCCGGAGGTCGCGTGGTCGCGGTCGGCACCACCGTGGTCCGGGCGCTGGAGTCCGCGGCGGCCAGCGGCGAACTCCGGTCCGCGCGGGGGTTCACCCGACTCTACCTGCACGCGGGCCGACCGGTGCACACCGTCGACGGTCTGCTGACGGGGTTCCACGAGTCGCGCTCCACGCACCTGGAGCTCCTCGCCTCGGTGGTCGGCGCCGAGATGGTGCGGCGGTCGTACGGGGTCGCCCTGGACGGGCCGTACCTCTGGCACGAGTTCGGCGACAGCCACTTGCTGTGGCGCGGACCCGCGCCGATGGCCGGGTAGGCCGGGCGCCCGCGGCTCCTACTTCGCGCCCAGTCCCGCGCGCTTGCGCAGCGCGTGGTAGAACCCGCCGAAACTGGTCGCGGTCGGGGTCCGGAGTCCCTGCACCCGCAGCTGCTCGCGCACCTCTTTCGACCCCTGGCGCAGGTCGAGGATCTTCGAGGTGTCGTACTTGTACTGGAACGTGCCGGGCGGGCCCCGCGGGAACGGCTCCCAGTCGTGCACGGTCGTCGGCCGGAGGTCGTGGTGCCGCTTGCCGTCGCTCGGTTGGAACGCCGGCAGCGTGAGGTGCTCCTCGGTCAGCCAGAGCAGCGTCGCGTCCCGGATCGCCTCGACGGTCGTGTCGTCGAGGGCGCCGGGGGAGACCTGCGCTTGGACCCAGTCGACCAGCGCATCGAACGTCTTCTCCGCATTCTCCTCGAGCATCTGCACGACGGCCAGTCGGATCGCGGCCCGGCGCAGCTGCTGCACGCCGGTGTCGCTCAGCCGGTACTCGACGGTCAACCCGAGCAGGCTCTCGGAGTTGTCCGCCAGGTCGGCGAGCGGCAAGACGAAGAGCGGGGCGGGCGCGTCGGAGCCGGTGATGAACCAGAGGGAGAACTCCTTGCCGTTCGTGAGGAGTACGAGCGGGACCTTCGCTTCCTTCGCCTGGTCGCCGAGCGGGCCGACGTCGGAGACGCTGGCCGTCCGGTCCCGGACGTCCAGGAAGAGGCGGGGCTGCCCCTCGGCGCCGAACAGCGCGTAGTCGACGTGCGCGTTGCCGCCGGGGACCGGGAAGTCGAGGTAGACCTGCTTCTTGTCGTGCGGGTCCCAACCGAGCGAGACGAGGAACGGATTCACGATCCAGTGGCGGATCTGCTGCTCGGTGACGTCGCGCACGTCGCGGAGGACCTCGCCCGCGACCTGGGCGAAGTCGTTCAATCGCCGGCTCAGGTCGACCGCTTCCATCGGACGCACGATGGAAGGACGCGGGGATAAACCTACCCGTGCGCCGAGGCGGTCCGGCCCTGCAGCCGGGCGGCCTCCGAGTCCAGGAACGGCTCGACGGGGGAGAGCGGGCGCTCGAGTCCCTCGTACGGCGCAAGACCGAGCCGGTCGTCCAAGAGCCACTCGACCTCGTACGCGTACAGCACCGAGGAACCGATCCGTTCGAGGAACCGGGCCAGACGCACCGCTCCGCGGGGGGAGAATCGCACGTAGCGGGGCGCTCGGCCGAGCGCCGCGAACATGCGATCCGTGAGGAAGCGGTACTCCCAGCGACGCGGGCCGCCGGCGTCGACGACCCGCCGGCCGCCCTGGTCCGCTTCGCGTCGGAGGATCCGGGCGAGATCCTCGACCGCCAGGGGGCTCACGTGGTACGCCCCATCGCCGAACATCGGGAACCGACCGTACCGGTGCATCGTCCGCAACATCACCGTGAGCAGCTTGTCGCGCGGGCCGAACAGCATCGTGGGGCGGACGATCGTGTGATCGGGCCCGTCCGTCCGAAGTACCCGGTCGACCTCCCGCTTGTAGCGGAGGTACGGCAGACCGGCCTCGAGGTCGGCCGGGGCGTCCGGGACGCTCAGGTGGAGCACCCGCCGGACCCCGGCGTCCCGGGCGGCGCGGAACAGCCGCTCGAGCCCCTCGGCGAGCGGCGCGAAGCGGGCGGCCGAGCCGGACCGCCACCACGCGAGGGAGATCACCAGATCG
>JASHWW010000179.1 GCA_030043855.1 Thermoplasmata archaeon | reverse complement strand
GGCGGGAGCCTCCGGACGATCCCGGTGCAGGAGGTCGGGGTCGGAGATCGTCTTCGGGTCGGCCCGGGGAGCCGGCTCCCGGCGGACGGGGTCGTCCGATCCGGCCGGGCGAACGTCGAGGAATCGATCCTCACGGGGGAGGACCGGCCGGTCGCCAAGGGCCCCGGCGACCCGGTCCTCGGAGGATCGCTCGACCTTGACGGGACGATCGAGGTCGAAGCGACGAGCGTCGGGCAGGACCTGTTCCTCGCGCAGGTGGGTCGTCTCGTCACCGAGGCCGAGATGGCCCGCACCCCGACGCGACGAGCCGCCGACCGGCTCGCCTCCGTCTTCGTTCCCGCCTGTCTGGCGATCGCGATCGGGGCCTCGGTCGGCTGGGTGGTCGTCGGCCACGCCTCGCTCACGGTCGGGGTGCTCGTCTTCGTGACCGTCGCGGTGACCGCCTGCCCGTGCGCGTTCGGCCTCGCGACGCCGGCGGCGATCCTCGTCGGGGCCGGACGGGCCGCGGAAGCGGGGATCCTCTTCCGGGGGTCGGATTCGCTCGAGCGGACCGCCGAGGTCCGGACGGTGCTGATCGACAAGACCGGTACGCTGACGTCCGCCTCCGCCGAAGTGGCCGAGCTGTACCCGATCCCTCCGATGACGGAGTCGACGTTGCTGGCCCGGGCCGCGGCGCTCGAAGTATCGGTGACGCATCCGCTCGCGGCGGCGATCCGATCGCGAACGAGTTCCCTCGGCGTGGCGCCCGCGGCGATCGGACCGGTGCGGCTGGTACCGGGGGCCGGCCCCGAGGGGGACGGCCCCGACGGACGTTGGTCCCTCGTTCCCGCCGATCGTCTCCCGTCCGGGGCGGCGCCGTCCGATTTCTCCGACTGGACCCGACGGATGGACGACGCCGGCGCAACCGTGGTGGTCTTGACGACGGATGGGAGGCCCGCCGGGGGGTTCGCGGTCCGCTCCACTCTCGCGCCGGGTGCGGCCGAGGGGGTCCGGGCCCTCCGGACGGCGGGCCTCGAAGTCGCGATGATCACGGGGGACAGCGAGGCGGCGGGACGAGCGGTGGCCCGAGCGGTCGGCATCGACCGGGTCTTCGCCCGTCAGACGCCGGCCGATAAGGTCGGCTGCGTTCGCGCCGCGCAACGGGGCGGGCGGAGCGTCGGGTTCGTCGGGGACGGGGTGAACGACGCGGCCGCGCTCGCCGCGGCGGACGCCGGGTTCGCGATCGGCACCGGAACGGAGGTCGCCCGGGAAGCCGGGGGGATCCTGCTCGTCCGGAACGATCTGCGCGGCGTGGCGCGCGCCGTCCGGCTCGCCCGCGCGACCCTCGGGCGGGTCCGACGGAACCTCGCGTGGGCCGTCGGGTACAACCTGGTACTGCTCCCGATCGCCGCGGGGGCGCTCGTGCCGCTGCTCGGATTCGGCATCTACGCCTGGCTCCCGTTCGTCGGGGCGCTCGCGATGGCGCTCTCCTCCACCACCGTCCTGGCGAACTCGCTCTCCCTGCGGCGGGTTTCGCTGGACGGTCCGGCCGAACGGGCCGCGCCGATCTCCGCGGGGCCTCAACCGATCCCGTAGGACCGCCGGCTACGCCCGATTCGCCTCGGCGGGGAGCCGCGGCGCCACGAACGCGCCGAGCAGCACGACCGCCGGGAGCGCGGGCAGGACCAGGATCGACCAGACGAAGAGCGGCGCGGTCGAGACCGCGAGGACGAGTCCGCCGACCGTCGGAGCCAGGAGCTGTCCGATGCCCATGAACGCGAAGAAGGCGCCGTTGTAAGCCCCGATCTCCGTCGGTGGGGCCAGGTTGGATGGGAGCGTCGTCGTCGGGATCGAGACGACGTTCTCCCCCATCGTCAGGACGACGACCGCGACGAAGAACGAGGCGACAATCGCGAGTCCGACCGCGCCGGCGATCCCGAGCAGCAGGAATCCAGCCGCATAGAGCGCCGTCCCGAGCACCAGCAGGGTGGAGTGGCGGTGCCCGAAGGCGGCGCGGGTCGTGGGAGCCTGGAGAACGACGACGAGGACCCCGTTGATCGCGAGTCCGGCGCCGATGAGGACGTACGGCAGTCGGAGCACGGTGTTGGCGAACACGAGGAACGTGACCCCCCACTGGCCGATCGTCAGCTCCGCTAGCGCGACCGCGGCGCAGAGGGCGAGGAACGACCGGTCCCGTCCGAGCAGGCCGAGGCTCTGGCCCACCCCCGGACGGGACGACGCGGCCCCGGAGTTGGGTCGCACCGTTCCCGCGCGCAGCGCCCGGTCGTACGGCGACGGGGTGAGCACGACCGTCAGCAGCGAGGTGCTCCCGAGCAGCACGACCCCCGCGAGCAGACCGACGTCGACGAACCCGAGGAAGCCGATCAGGCTCCCGCCCGTCAGAACGCCGACCGTGAATCCGACGTTCCATCCGATGCGCAGCCACGTGAACCCCAGGGTGCGTTCGGAGCCGGTCGCGTGGTCGGCGACGTAGGCGCTCAACGCCGGCGACCCGATCGTCGCCATCGTCTGCGCGGTGCTCACCGCCGCGATCAGAAGGACAAGCGACCGGATCCACATGGCGAACCCGGCGACCAGGATCCCGCCCGATTCCGCCGCGAGGCAGACGAGAAACAGGCCGCGCCGGCCGACTCGATCGGTGATCAGACCGGCGAACGGGACGAGCGCGAGCGGCACGACCCCGGTCGCCGCTGCCAGAAGCCCGATCTCCGCGTAGCCGAGCCCGAGTACGTTGCGGAGGTACAGAACGAAGAACGGCGCGATCAGGCTGAGGCCCGCCGCCCGCACCACCCCTCCGAAGCCCAGCCAGCGCACGTTCGGATCCATCGTCGTCCCGACCCCTCGGTACCGCCCCCGCGACATCGGGCGGACGCACCGGCGGTGTGCACCGCGCGTTCGGGGGTGCGCTGTCGCCCGCGGCCGCCGAGAAAAGCCTTATGCTTCGCCCGGCGGTCGAACGCCGACCGGATGGGCGACCAGGATCTGACCGACGCGCTGGCCGACCAAGGGTACCAACTCACCGGTCGCCACAGTGCCGTCAAGCTCTGCTACTGGACGCGCGAATCGCTGACGCGCGGTCGGGACTGCTACAAGGGCCGGTTCTACGGGATCGAGAGCCACCGTTGCCTGCAGATGTCGCCGGCGATCGACTCGTGCAATCTCCACTGCCGGTTCTGCTGGCGGAACCAGGGGTGGGAGAACGATGCGGTGATGCCGGAGTACGACGATCCGGAACTGCTGCTCGATCGGTCGATCGGGGCGCAGCGTCGGATCCTCTCCGGATTCAAGGGCGACGCGTCGATCTCCGTCGACCGCTGGACGGAGTCCCAGTCGCCGAAGCACATCGCGATCTCCCTCACGGGGGAGCCGACCCTCTACCCGAAGATGAACCGGTTCCTCGAGATCTGCCACGAACGCGGGATCACGACGTTCCTGGTCACCAACGGGACGAACCCCGACGCCCTCCGGGCGCTTGACCCGCTCCCGACCCAACTCTACGTCTCCGTGACGGCCCCGAACCGCGCGGTGTTCGACCGCCTGACGCTCCCGTCCGACGTGCACGCCTGGGACCGCCTGCTCGAATCGCTCGCGATCGTGCGCGACCTGCGGACCCGGCGGGTCGTCCGGCATACCCTCGTGCGCGGCTGGAACCTCGGCTGGGCCGACGAGTACGCCGCGCTCGACCTCACCGCTCGCCCCGATTTCATCGAGCCGAAGGGGTACGTCTTCATGGGAAAGTCTCGCCAGCGACTCGGACGCGACCACGTTCCCGAGCACGCGGAGATCGCGGAGTTCGCCCGGCGCCTCGCCGGCCGGACGGGGTACCTTACGCTGGACGACTCCCCGGACTCGAAGGTCGTTCTGCTCGGGCGCACGACCGAGGGACGGTACTTGCCCGGGCGGGCCCCCGCGGGGACGGAACTACCGGTGCTCGCGGCGGCGCCGGCCTAGATCTGCCGCCAGTTCAGCACTTCGACGAGGATCGCGGCGGCGATGCCGAAGAAGATGACGAGGTACGGGTTGACCTTGAGCGCCCGCGTCTCCTCCATGTCGTAGTATTGGATGAGACCGGCGGCGCTGGAGAAGCCGGAGCGGCGGCTGTCGGGCATCGGACCAGACGACCGCGGGGCCGATATTTAAGGGCCGCCGGGGTCACCGGCGAAGGGTCGGGCCCCAGTCGAGCACCGAGTCCTCGAGCGCGTCGCGGAGCCGCCCGGTGAGACCGCCGCCGACGGAGTTCGAGCCACCGGACAGCACCCGGTCGACGAGCGACCGCGGCGGCCCGATCCGGACGGCTTTGCGGGACGGCACCCCCGTGGCGCGTGCGAGCTCCTCGAGCGCGATCTCGCGGTCGCCGAGCTGGTCGACGAGCCCTCGTCGCAGCGCTTCGGACCCGGTCCAGAACTCTCCGGTCGCGAGGGCCCGGATCTCGTCGACCGGCTTCTTGCGCTCCTGCGCGACGATGTCGACGAACAGGTCGTACCCCTCCTGCGCCACCGCCAGGAGCTTCGCGCGCTCGACGTCGGTGAGCGGCCGATATCCCTGGAAGGCGTCCTTGTGCTCTCCGACGTGCAGCAGCTCGACCGAGATCCCGAGACGTCGCACGAGGTCGCGCACCGCGACGTGCGGCATCACGACCCCGATCGAGCCGACGTCCGACTCGGGGTACGCGAAGATCCGCCGCGAGCCGAGCGCGGCCAGGAACGC
>JASHWW010000178.1 GCA_030043855.1 Thermoplasmata archaeon | reverse complement strand
CCGAGCCCGACGCGCCCGCCGGCCGCGCTCGCCGCGGCCCTGCCGACCCGCCCGCCGATCGCGACCGTCGTCGCCACCGTCTCCGTCGGACGGGGCGAACCCCCGGAGCACCTGTTCCGGCGCCTCCTCGGGGCGTACCTCGGGGGCGCCCGAGAGTTCGTCGTCCGCGAGCGGCCGCACCCGACGACCGCGACCCGCGAGGTCGTCCGGACGTTCTGCCGGCGCACCCGACAGCCCGAGATCATCTCGGACGAGGCCGGCGTCCTGCGACTCCGCGACCTGGCGTACGAGAGCCCCGTACCCCTCGAACAGCGGATCGCCCGGATGGGGCGAATCGTCGTCGACTTCCACCGCGAGGCCGTGGAGAGTTGGTCGCACCTCCCGTTCGGGGAGGACGGCTACTGGGAGCGCCGGGACGACGAGATCGACCGGGAAGCGTGGTATCTCCAGCGACTCGCGGCCCTCCGGCTCGGTACGGGGGGATACGGCGCCGAGCCCCTGGCGGTCTGGACGGTCGCCCGGAGCCTCGAGCGGATCGCCGACCACGCCGTCTCTCTCGGGGAGACCGGGCGACGCCTGGTCGACCTCCCCCACGGGTCGGGGCCGATCACCTCGTTGAAGCAGTTCCACCGGCAGGCGATGGTCCACCTGGAGGGCGCGATGGGAGCTTCCGACGGCGCCGCCGCGAACGACCTCCTCGACATGGGTGAGGCGCTGATGGCGTCCGGCCGGTCGCTCGCGGATCGACTCCTCCCGGCCGTCAACGGGGGCACGATGCCGCCCGCGACGGCGGCGGCGGTGGCCCGGATCCTGGAGTCGATCGGGCGGACCGTCGCCTACGGCCAGGACATCGCCCAGGTGGGGCTCGATCGCTCCATCGGGGTCCTCGAAGACGTCCCGGAGTCCCCCGTCCGACTGGTCGCGCCGATCCCTGCCGTATAGCCGGGGGTGCCGACGGGTTTCGCGCCGAACGAGGGTTTTTCTACCCCCCGACCCCTCCCCGCCTCCCCGCGGGGAGGCATGGCACAGGGCACGCACCCACCGGACCGTCACGTCCGGGTCGTCGTCGTTCGGCACGGGCCCGCCGAGGAGCGGGACCCGATCCGCTGGCCCAACGACGAAAAGCGCCCCCTGACCCCCAAGGGCAAGTCCCAGACCCGCCGGGCGGCCCGCGGGTTGGTCCGGGTCGCGGACCCCGTGCACCGGATCGTGTCGAGCGCCGCCGAGCGGGCGGTGGCGACCGCCCAGATGGTCCGGGGGGCGCTCGACGACCCCCCGAAGCTCGAGATGTGGCCCGAGTTGGCCCCCGGGAACCTCCCGAACCCGATCTTCGACCGCCTGAAGCGGTCGGTCCGCGGCGGTCAGGAGATCGTCCTGGTCGGCCACGAGCCGACCCTGGCCGAGTTCGTCGGCCTGGCCCTCGTCGGCGACGGGGTCTCGGTCGTCCACCTGACGAAGGGGGGCGCCGCGTGCCTCGAGTTCCCGACCGGCGTGAAGCCGGGCGGGGGCCGCCTGGTCTGGCTGCTCACCCGGAAGCAGCTGGTCGACGAGTCTTCGTAGGCGGCGCGGCACCCGCCCGAGCGCCGTAGAGCGGCGCGACCAGTTGCTGGACGTCCCCGTGCACCGCCTCGGGGGCCCGGTTCGCGTCGACCCGGTGGAAGCCGTACTGGTCGGAGAGCCAGTCGAACTCCTTCGAGAGGCGGTCCTGGTAGAGGAAGAAGCTCTCGAAGAAGTCGCGGGAGAGCAACATGTCCATCCCGCTCTCCCAGTAGTCGAGCGAGCCGTACTTCCCGATCGAGCGGTGGAGGAGGATCTCCGGTCGCGCCTCCAGGAAGACCACCAGGTCGGGCTTGAGGGCGAATCCGTAGACCTCCCGCGCCCAGTCGCGGGAGGCGCCGCGCACGACGGCGCGGGCCATCAGGGTGAAGATGTACCGGTCGGCCAGCACGGTTGACCCGGCGGAGAGCGCGGGCACGATCTTGTTCTCCAGCTGATCGGCGAAGTCGGCGGCGTAGAGCAACGCCAGGGTCGTGGTCCCCAGCGTGTGGCCCTGCTTCGCCTTGTCGATCTCGCCGGAGACGAGGTCGGAGCGGCGCAGCCCGGTGTCGACGACCGCGTGGCCCTCGACCTCGAGCCATTCGCGGAGCAGCGCCACTTCGGTCGTCCGCCCGGAGCCGTCGGCCCCTTCGACGACGACGAGCTTACCGTGGAGCGGTCCCTCGGGAAAGCCCGGCAGGCGGGTGCCGTACGTCCTACCCGTCATGCAGCAGCTTCGCCCCCGTCGGGAAGTTCTGGAGGAGCGGCGCGAGGTCGGCGCGCAGGTCCTGCTGGATCTGCTCGACCCGCCGGGTGGAATCGATCACGGTGAAGGCGTCCGACTTCGCGAGGCGGTCGTACTCGCGCTTCAGGCGGCCCTGGAACTTCTCGTAGCTCTCGTAGAGGTCGTCGGAGAGCTTCAAGTCCATGCCGGCCTCGTAGTAGTTGATCTTGAGGCGGGAGGCGATCTTCCGCCGGAGCGTGATCGACACCGGGACCCGGAAGTAGAACACGCGGTCGGGGCGGGGGGCGAACGCGTAGATCGTGCGGACCCAGGCCGGGTCGCACCCGCGGGCCGCGTCCCGGACGAAGGCGGTGTACGCGTACCGGTCGCAGACGACGAGGTAGCCGGCGCGCAGCGGCGGGAGGATCTGCCGCTCGAACCGGTCCGCGAAATCGACGGCGTGGAGCAGGCTGAACGTCGTCGGGGTCAGCAGGCCCTTCTTCTTGCCGCGGCGGATCACGCTCGCGACGAGGTCCGAGGAGTTCCACTCGGTGAAGAAGACGCGGTACCCGCGGGAGGAGAGCCACTTCCCGAGGAGGGCCGCCTGCGTCGACTTCCCACTCCCGTCCAGCCCCTCGAAGACGAGGAGGCGGCCCGGGAATCCGTGGTGCGAGGACGGCGTGTTAGCTATCACGGAGGCGCACGTCAAGGTCGAAGACGCGTTCGAGCGGGCGTCGGACCTTCTCCTGCCATCGCGGGGCGAGCGAGCTATCGGCCGACGCAGAAAAGGCGAGCGCCAGCGCCTTGCCGCCCCCGCTGAGATGGAACCGCGGCTTCGCGGGGGCGACCATCTCGGCGACCGACAGGATCGCCCCGAGGGCGACCGCGGTGCCAACGTCCTCCCCGCGGATCACGGGCAGGTAGTCGCGCTTCCACTCGGACGGGGGGTCGTCCCCCTCGTGGAGGTACGCTGCCATCGACGCGAGTAGGACCTCCCGCTGCGAGAGTCCCCAGATCGGGTAGTTCTGGATCAGGTACGCGGAGTGCCGCGCGTGGTTCCACAGGTCGATCGCGGTCCCGGCGTCGTGCATCCCTGCGGCGACGCGGAGAGCGATCCGTTCGCTCGCGCCCCCCGCGAACCGCGGAGCGAGCAGATCGTAGAGCGCGAGCGCCGCATCCCGCACGCCCCGGCCGTGGTCGAGGTCGAAGGCGAACGACTCGGCCGCGGCCGCGACCGAACGGTCGGCGAGCTCCTCGGCGGTCGTCGGGAGCTTCGCGCCGATCGCCTCCAGGGCGATCCCCTCGCGGATGCCGGCGCCCGACACCGTCACCACGTCGGCCCGCACCACCCGCAGGAGCTCCTCCAGGACCGCGATGCCGGCGAGGACGACGTCGGCCCGATCCCCGCCGATCCCGGGGACCGACTTCCGCTTCGCGGCGGGCATCTCGGCCAGCAGCTCGTGGAGGGCCTCGATGTCGTGGTCGTAGAGCGGGTACCCGTGGACTCTCTGGATCGGGTACGCCCGCAGTTCGATCGCCGCCCGGGCGAGCGCCCGGACGGTACCGCCGACCCCCACGAGGTGGTACCGGCTCCCTCCGAACGCCTCGAAGACCGAGCCGAGCGTCCGCCGGACGTACTCCCGCAGCTCCTCCCACTCGCGGCGCTTCGGCGGGTCGTGGTCGAGGAAGCGCTGGGAGAGCCGCAGGACCCCCAACGGCAGCGAGACCGAGTTCCGGAGCGTTCCGCGGCGGACCTCCGCGAGCTGCATCGAACCGCCGCCGAGGTCGAACACGATGCCGTCGCTGAGCGGGCCGGTGCTGGCGACCCCGAGGTAGGCGTAGCGGGCCTCCTCGCCGCCCGAGATCACCCGGAGCAGGACGCCCGTCGCTCGCTGGACCTCCCGGACGAAGGAGGGCCCGTTCGGAGCGTCGCGGACCGCGCTCGTGGCGACGGCGAGCGTCTTGGGGACCTCCATCGTCCGGACGACGCGCGCGAAGCGACGGACGGTCGTGACGCCGCGCGCGATCGCCTCCTCGGTCAGACTCCCGTCGGGCGCGGCCCCGAGCCCCAGCCGCGGCGCATCCTTCGTCTCGAAGACGGCGCGGACCGCGCCGGTCCGCGAGGTTTCGAAGACGACGAACCGTGCCGTGTTCGAGCCCAGGTCGATAACGCCGAGCGTGGACGCCGCGCGACTCTTCGGGCGCTCTCCCCCGAAGTCGGCCATGCGGCTCCGGTCCACGGCCCCCGAGCCTCCTCGTCCCTAAAATGGATGGGGTCGGGGAGGGACGCGCGAGGCCCCGGGACGGCGGCGGAACGAACCGCTATGCGCCAGCGCGGGTACCGGACCCCGGAGGTGGAACGCGCGCCGCCCCGTCCGACGCTCCGCCCCGAACGACTCACCGCGGAACTCCGCCGGCTCCTCGCGGACGTCGATCGGACCGTCGCGGAGGTCATCCGGCTCCCCCACCCGACCCCGGAGTCGCTGCATCACCTCCATCGGGAGATGCGCCGGTTCCGGCTGGGGCTGCTCCTCTGGGAGCGGCTCCTCACCGCGAAGGACCGCGAGGCGCTCCGCCCGTTGACCCAACGCGTCAAGCGGCTGACCCGGCTCGCGGGGCAGGTCCGCGACCGCGACGTCGTTCTCGCCCTGCTCGACAAGGTGAAGGAGGTCCGGGGCGAACCCGAGGAGACCCGTCGGTTCCAGCGGTTCCTGGCTCGGCTGCGGGACGACGGCCGCACGGGGCGCGAGCTCCTTCGGGCGTTCCTTCGCTCGGAGCAGGAGGCCCACCTCTTCGAGGATCTGCGCGCGGCGCTCGGCCGCCCGTCTCGGGTCACCGCCGCCGCCGAGCTGCGGCACATCCTCTCCGACGTCGGCCTGGAGCGTCACCGCAAGGTCCAACGGGCCCACCGCAAGGCGCGGCGTCGTCCGACCCCCGATCGCTTGCACCGCCTCCGGATCCGGGTCCGCCAGCTGCGGCAGATCTCCGACCTCACCGGGCGGATCGCCCCGCATCGCGGACCTCCGTTGCCGCGGGGCCTTCGCCAGCTCCAGGACCGTCTCGGCCACATCCACGACCTCGACGTGGCGCTCGCCTCGTTCGATGCCAACCTGACCCGCTCCCCCTGGGCCGCCGCGCTGCGTACCCGCCGCCGTCGCGAGCGGAGCGCCGCTCGCTCGGGGCTTGCGGAACTCCCGACCCGACTTCCGGAAGCCTCCCCCCCGACCACCCCCCCGCGCCGCGCCGTCGTACGGAGGTCCGTACGGCGCTGAGCGGATCCGCGACCGGGTCGCGAGCGGACGGCATCGGCGCCGGCCCGGTCCGCGATGCCCTCCACGAGACGGGCGCCCTCGGGGCGACGGCTCGGCAGCTGGCCACGCGACTCGCGGTCCCGGTCGACCGGGTGACTCCGACGCTGGACCTGCTCGAGCAGCGCGGCGACGCCGTTCGGATGGGACGGGGTCTCTGGGTCCTGCGAGATTTCGAGCGGTTGGTGGAGCGCGCCGACTTCGTCGGTCCGGCCGAGTTCGACGAGCGGTTCGTCCGCGAGCACGGCATCGCCCTCGGCACCGTCGCCGGTCCGATCACCTTCCGGTCGAACGAGGAACTCCCGGTCCACCGCTGGTGGCCGTACGTGCAGGGCTACTCGGCGGAGTTCGTCGCCCGGGAACTCGGGCGGGCGGAGCTCGACCGCGGGGCCACGGTGCTCGACCCGTTCGCCGGCAGCGGCACGTCTCTGGTCGAGGCGCGTCGCGCGGGAGCCCGGGCGTGGGGGACGGAGCTCCTGGCACCGGCGGTGCTCGCCGCGCGGGTGAAGACGACGTTCGAGC
>JASHWW010000177.1 GCA_030043855.1 Thermoplasmata archaeon | reverse complement strand
AAGGCACCGTCCACCAGTCGACCTACAAGTAGGGGCGGGGAGCCGACGCCTCCCGGCGCGGTGCTCGGGTCCGAGGTCCCTCGCGCGATGCCGGACGAAACGCCCCGTCGGATCGACTTCCACTCCCATTCCTACCTCAGCGACGGCGTCACCTCGCCCACGGACATGTGGAACGAGGCCGAGGCGCTCGCGCACGGAGCGCTCGCTCTCACCGACCACATCTCGCTCGAGGACCCGAAGCCGCTGCTCGACCGGCTGCGGGCAGAGGCCGCCGCGTGGGACGGCGCGCGCTTCGTGCCGCTCGTCGGCGTCGAGGTGACGAAGGTTCCCGCGCGTCGGATCGCCGAGGCCGCACGGCGGGCCCGTCGGGCCGGCGCCGAGATCGTCATCGTGCACGGGGAGACGCTGCTCGAGCACGTTCCGGCCGGCACCAACCACGCCGCGGTCGCGTGCGACGAGGTCGACGTGCTCGCGCACCCGGGGCTCCTGACCGCCGCCGACGCGGAGCTCGCCCGCGCCCACGACGTGGCGCTCGAGCTCTCCGGCCGGCCCGGGCACGCCCTGGGCAACGGTCTGGTGGCGCGCCGTGCCCTCGACGCCGGCGCGGCCCTCGTGGTCGATTCGGACGCGCACCGACCCGACGACCTGATCCCCCTCGAGCTCGCGCACCGCATCGCCCGGGCCGCCGGCGTGCCCGACGACCGTATCGAAGCGATCGTCGCGACGACCCCGGCCGCGATCGTCCGCCGGCTCCGCGGCGCGTGAGCCCGGCTCAGAACGCGCGGACGCGCGGTCGGTAGAACGTCGACTTCACCTCGGCCGGCCCGCCGGCCGCCGGGAATCGGACGCGGACCCCGGAGGCGCGGCCGAACGCGGTGAACTCGAGGGAGTACCAGACCGCCACCCAGCTGCCCCCGGTCTCCTCGTACGCCTCGCCGAAATGGTAGGTCGAGGCGATGACGCGGCTCGCGGATCGCGCCAGCGGGTACGACCACTCCAGCGCCTCGTCCGCGGAGCGCGGCACGGGCTCGGCGTGGGGGGCCGGCTCGAGCGGACCTTCGACGCGGAACGGCCCGGCGACGAGCCCGCGCCCGAAGACGTACCGCCCCCACGTCGTGGTCGACCGTCCGTTCGCGACCTCCTCCTTCAGGAGGATCCACGCGAACGGGTTGCCCGTCGGCAGGACGTGGTCGAAGCCGCCGAGGGCGGCGAGCTTCCGGCCGACGACGATCCGGCCCGACAGCCGGACCGCGAAGTAGAGCGCGAAGAAGGCGATGAGGACGTAGACGGTGCCGAGGTAGATCGCGAAGGCGACGTGGTTGCGCTCGACGCCCAACAGCACGTAGAAGGAGACCGCGGAGACGACGAGGGTCACGAAGTTGATGGCACGGTCGGCGTCGAGCTCGAGCCGCCGCTCGGAGAACGGCAGCAGCGGCGGGACCGAGAAGTTCGTGAACCCGTCCTGCAGGATGTGCGCGCAGCCGCCGACCTCCATGACCAGGAAGTAGACCCACGGCGATCCCCCCGCGATCGCCGGGGCGAGGAGGGCGCCGGCCCCGGCGACGACCGTCACGCCGAACAGCGAGTGGGTGATCCCGTGGTGGCGGAGGATCGGGAACCGTCGCGCGAGCGGGAAGAACAGCGCGTCGGCGTCGGGGAGACCGCCCGCGAGCGCCCCGGCGGCGAGGTACTGGGGCTGGAAGCCGACGATCCCGAAGGTGAGGAGGTACGCGACCAGGACGTGGGTCAACAGGTCCACGGGCGGGGTAGGGGCGCGCCTACAGCAGCCCCTCTTCCATCACCTCGACCGACTCGACGTGCGGCACCTGGGCGAGCGCCTGCTCGGTCGCTTCGAGGACCCCGCCCGCGTCGTGCATCACGACGGAGACGAGGAGCGCGCGGAGCCCGAAGGCGATGTCCTTCACCTGCATCCCCCGGACGGTGACCCCGGCGGGTACGGCGGCGCGGGCCGCCTTCGCGATCGCCTCCAGGTCGGAGTCGACCGCCTGCGGCATCAACCGGAAGAGGACGGCGACCTGTCCCATGGACCCTGCCTACGGACCCTCGAAGCCGCACTTCGGGCAGGTGTACCCGACGCTCTGGTCCCGGCACCGGGCGCACCGGCCGATCGCGACCTCGCCGCACTGGGGGCAGAGGAACTGGGTGGCGCCCTTCGCCGGGACGGCGCGCCCGCAGGAGGTGCATCGGAGCTCGACCTGCGCTGCCATCGGAACGACCCGCCGCTAGCGCTTCACCGCGCCGCGCCGGCGCGCGGCCACCCGGGTGAGCAATATAAAGATGGCCCCGAAGAACGCGACGAACCCGGCGACGTACCACAGCGTGTAGCTCGTCGACGGGCCCGGCACGTAGAACGACTGCGAGTAGACCGTGGCGCCGCCCGAGAACCGGACGAGCCCGTGGAGCGACGCGAGCGAGATCGTGAACGTGTGCCAGCCGCTCCCGAGCGAGAGCACGGCGTACTTGTACGAGAGGTGGTAGGTCTGGTTCGCCAGGAGCGACGGGACCGTGACGGTTCCGACCGTGGTCCCGTCCAGCTGGACCGTGACCGCGAACGACGCCACCCCGGCGCTCGGACCGCAGACGAGCGTCGCCGCGACGACGTACGGCTGCACGATGTGCAGCGTGTAGGTGAAGTTGGTCGTGACGTTCTGCGTCAGGTACGTCGACGACAGCATCACCGCGATCGTCAGCGGCTCGGTGATGTTGGCGACCGTGAGGACCGTCAGCGACGCGTTGCCGCCGACGATCGCCCCCTCCGTCGGGGTGATCGTGGTGCCGGTCGAGTTCGCCGCGAGCAGCGAGATCCACCAGGTCAGGTTGCCGACCTGCGTCCCGTTCGGCGCGAACGCGGGACCGCCCGTGCCGTTCACGAAGTAGTTCGCGTGGGTGTTCCACGCCAGGATCGACGGGCCGGTGACGTTGCCGGTGACCGGGGTGCTCGCCGGCGCGAGGGCGGCGATCGCCGGCGCACCGGATCCGAAGCCGGCGCCCGCGAGCGTGCCCAGGACCGCGAGCAGCGCCAGGCCGCCGGCCAGGAGACCGCGACGCATCATCGCCGGGTCCACCGCCGGGTCCGCCACCACCGGTACGTCACGACCGCGACCACCAGCGCGAGCGCCGGCACGAACGAGAGGAGCGGGATCAGCCAGTCGGGGAGGGACGAGGGGGCGCCCCCGATCGACGGTCCGGTGATCACGAGGGCGGTGGAGTTCGCCGTCGAGACCCGAACGTAGCCGGTCGGCACCGAGAGCGTCACCGACGCGCTCGCCGCACCCGAGGCGTTCAGCACCGTCGCCATGACCGTCGCGGAGAGCGGCGGGATGAAGATTGCCGAGGTCGCGGTCAGGTTGACGTGCTGGGTCGAGTTCTGGCCGGCGGAGAGGCTGAGCGTGTACGCGGCCCCCGCCGTCTGGCCGATGAACAGGACCTTCCAGCCGTCCGACTCGATCCGGTTCTGGTCCACGACCGTGAGAAGGATCGTCTCCTTCGAGTTGCCCGTGTCCGTCACGTAGAACGGCAGCACCGCCGTGCTCGCACCGACCTCGGGCGCGGCCGTCGACCGGCCGATCGCCACGCCGTAGTAGCCGACGACGTTGACCGTCGGGGAGACGGACGTCTTCCCGACGATCGTGCCGTTGGCGAGCGCGAACGAGATCGTCACCCCCGGATGATCGACGGGGGTCGCCGCGGGGACCGTGATCCGCGCCTCCCCGGAGACGGACGCCCCGTTCGGGGCGAGCGTCACGTTGCCCATCGTGAAGTTGAACGACCAGTACGCCGGAGCGCCGACCGGGTGGACCGTGATCGGCACGTTCCCGGCGTTCCGGACCGAGAACGCGAACGAGGCGCTGCCGCCGGCGTTCACGACCACGCTCGTGGGACCGACCAGGTTCGCGGCGACGGCCCGCACGACGGTGACGTTGAGCTCCAGGACGGTGCCGACGTTCCCGCTCACCACGGCGACGGTCGCCTGGGCCGTGGCGGTGCCCGCGACGCCGTTCAGCGATCCGGGGGCGACCGCGGCGACGACGTACGTCCCGACCGGGAGGGCGACGCGGACGCTCGTTCCCGGGGTCACGAGCGGATAGTACGCGCGGTACCCGAAGTCGTTCGTGACGGTGAGGTTCGCGAACCCGGCGTGTCCGACGGACGCGTTCGGTCCGGTGACGGAGATCGTGTCGATCCAGGTCGGCGCGAGCGAGAGGGAGAGGTTCGACCCCTGCGTCGACGGGAGGGCGAGGGCGGACGCGAACGTCGCGAGCGGCTCCGACCCGCCGCCGCCCGAGGCGTAGACGCCGTACGCCCCGGGCAGGACCCGGGCGCTGAACGCGCCGGTCGTCGTGTTGAGGAGCGTGACGTTCGCGTACGGGTACGGCCCGACCAGCCGCACGGTCCCGTTGATCAGTCCCGGCACGCCGGGACTGGAGAGGGTGCCGTTCAGCCAGACGGTCTGGACGGTCGACGCCATCGGGACCGCGCACTCGGCGTTCGTGGCGCCGATCGTGCACGTCGCCTGCGCGACCGCCGACCACGCCACGTTGTACGTGCCGTTCGGGCCGGACGTCGCGACCGTCGCGTTCGCGAACGGACGGTACGTCGCGTTCGGGGCCAGGACCGTCGAGAAGGAGCCCGAGCCGATCGGCGTCTGGACGGTGACGCCCGTACTGCTACGGAGCGTGAGGGTCCCGTTCAGCTTCAGCGGGGTTCCCACCACCGACGTCACGGTGCCGCTCAGGGTCACCCCCGCGCGGCTGAGGACGAGCTTCGGCGTCACCACGCCCGAGCTGCTCACGTAGATCCGCGTGAGGTTGACGTAGGTCGTCGCCCCGCTCGTCGCCTCGACGTGCGCCGTGTAGCTCCCGGGCGCGACGTAGAAGCCCTTCGTGAACGCGGTTCCGTTGACGGTGATGTTCATCACCGGCGACGACAGCGCGACGGTGACGTTCCCGGTGGCGATCCCGCTCGGGACCGCGAGCGTGCCGGTCGAGTTGATCTGGGCGATCACGAGGAGCGTCAGCTGCGAGATCGTCGCCCCGAACGGGATCTCGGTCGAGAGCAGTGTCGGAGGTAGATAGACCGTGGTGCCGTTCCCGATCGTCGCCCGGGCTCCGACGCCGTACTCGCCCGGGGGAAGCGCGAGGGAGAAGGTCGGGCCGCCGGTGACGTTCCGGTCCACCGCGGTCGGACTCTCGGCCGTGAAGTTCACCGTGATCGGCGTGCCCGCCGGCAGGCCCAGGACGCGCAAGGTGACGGCGACCGTCCCGAGACCGAGCGGGAACTCCGTCAGGTCGGCGAGGGCCGTCGGGGTGAGCCCGCACTCGCGCGACCCCACGTACCCCGGCGCGGAGGCGGCCACGCAGTACGACGGCGCGGAGATCGGGAGCGTCGCGGGAACGTAGGCGGCGGCCGACCCGTTGCTGCCGACCGCCACCGGGACCGACGGGCCCGTGGGCCCGGCGGAGATCGTGACCGAGGCGTTCGCCGCGGCGTAGAACGCCCCGTCCGGCAGCGTCGTCCCGACCACGAACCGCGGGGCGATCGCCGTGGTCGGATGGAGGTTGACCGTGGTCGGTCCCGCGAGCGTGACGGAGGCGATCGCCGAGTAGACCGGCTGGGTCTTGTCGGTCGTCCCCTGGAGGGCGAGGAGGCTGTACGCGCCGGCCGGGAGACGCAGCACGTAGCTTCCGTTCGTCGCGGTCCAGGCGGTGGTGCTCCCGCCGGAGCTCGCATACGCGACGACCGCGGTGGCGTTCGCCGACGGGAGCGTCGCGACCGAGCCCGTGAGCGTCACCGCCGGGGCGAGCGAGATCACCGGGGCGCCCGAGGCGAACGTCGCGGGCGCCGCGACGGTGGCGAGCCCGGCGTACAGCTTCCCCCCGACGTAGCCGAGCACGTAGACGGAGTAGTTGCCGTACGGCAGCGCGATCGAGGCGATCCCCTGCGCCGAGGTCATCGCGACGCTCCCGTTACCGGCGGCGGCCCGGAGCGACGCCAGCGGGGAGGCGGACTCGTTGGCGAACGACGGGACGGGCGTGAACCGCACGGGCAGATTCGCGGCCGGGACGCCGCCGAGTTCGACCGTGACGGAGATCGGCGTGGACGCGACGACCGTCAGGTTCGTCGTCGCGGTCGCCCCTTCCGTCGCGAGCGTCACGGGGACGGCCGCGGAGCGGTACACGGTCCCGGGGAGCGAGGCGGAGACGGTGAAGTTGCCCGGCGGGAGGTTGCCGAGCGTGAAGTTGCCGTCGGCGGTCGACGTCGTGGTCGCGACGGTGCCGCTCGCGTTCGCGAGCACGACGGTCGCGCCGGGAATGACGGCGCTCGCCGGGCCGATGACGACCCCGGAGACCTTCCCCGGCGTCAGCGGCGCGGTCGCATTCACCACCTGACCCGCTTCGACCGTCACGGCCGTCTGCGTGTAGTTGTGACCGCCCACGAGGACGGAGAACTGGTAGATGCCCGGGGGGACGTTGGAGATCTGGTACGTCCCGCTCGGGTCGGTGACCGCGGTCTGCTTCGAGAGGTTGTCCCCCCACAGCACGACGTGGGCCCCCGACGCGATCGGGTCGAGCAGCGGGTCGTACGTCGTGTTGTTCGCGACGTTCCAGAAGACCGTCCCCTCGACGGTCGACGGCGAGAGGTGGATCATCTGGTAGAGGTTCTGGGCGTCCAGGCTGTAGCCGATCGCGTTCGGGACATAGATCTTGAGGGAGTCGAGGACGATCGTCCCCGCCTGCTCCAGCCCGCTGAACTGTCCTTCGGTCACGTTGATCGTGTCGTTCCCCGGCGGGAGGACGAGGTTGTACGACCCGTCGGCGCCCGTCACGACCGTCTGGTGCGGGATCCCCCACTGGTCGTAGACGGTGAGCCGCACGCCCGAGACGGGCTGGCCGTTCGGGAGGGTGACGGCGCCGATCATCGGCTCGCCGGGGTAGTAGGCGAGCATCGACTCGCCGCCCTGGAAGTAGCTGATCGCCGAGGTGTCCACGGTCCCGTTCGTCTGGTTCGCGATCCGCTTCGCGGCCGGGGTGTTCGCCGCGACGAAGCAGGAGGCGCCGCTGGGCGCGTTCTTCTGGCCCGGGCAGACGTACGCGGTCTGGTAGACGACCATGAAGTGCTGCAGCATCCAGCCGGGCTCGATCGGCTCGCTCGCGGCGGCCCCCTCGAGCCCCGGGATCCCGCCGGAGAGTCCGATGTCGGTCCCGTTGTACCCGATGTACGTCCGGTAGATCATCGAGTTGTAAAACGGCGCGAAATAGTTGATGTTGTACTGGACCGCCGTGATCCCCGGCGGGACGGCGTCCGCGGGGTAGGTGTTCCCGTCGGAGCCCAGCACGGTGACGTTGAAGAACGTGTCCGGCAGCCCGGCCGCGTCGATGACCCGCCCGGTCAGCTCCGCCGGAGCGTAGTAGATGCCCGTGTCGGTGCCGCTGAACGGAAACAGTCGGGTATCCGCCATCGCGTAGCGGATCGTCCATCCCGTGTACGCCTGGATGTTGTTGTAGACCTGCGCCACGCCCGAGAGGGGGAGGGCGGTGGCGAGGTAGTACTCGACCGCGAGGTACATCGCGTTGTCGAGGGTGAGCGTCGTCGGATCGACCGGGAGGTACCGGTCGGGGTGCGCGACGACGAGGGAGTAGTCGTAGCTCGTGTTCACGAGGAGGTTGTGGAGCGTCGTCAGGTTGAGCCCGTCGCGGGCGAGGATCACGTTCAGGGCCGGCGGAAGGTAGGCGAGCCCGGTGTCGCGCTGCTCCGCCTGCAGGAGCGTGGTCGCGAGCACCGCGATCGCCCCCGACTCGTTCTGCGAGAGGAGGAACTGGCCCGCCGGATCGATCCCGTTCTGGAAATTGTCGGCGACGCTCGGGTGCTGTCCCTGGTCGATCGCCTGGAACCCGTAATCCCACCAACTGATGAACGCGGGGCGCGACGCTTCGGGGGTGTTCACGTCCTGCGTCGCGAGCCAGTTGTAGCCCGCGCTATCGTACTGGTTCGGCGTGTCGAGCGACACCCCCGCCGCCCCGAAGATGTTGGAGGCCGGGGCCGACTGGTTGAGGGAGAGCCACGACGGGATCGTCGACTGGACCTGGGAGGCGAACTGCTCCTTGGTGTTCCCGGGGATCCCCGCGTCGATCGAGATCCAGATGTTCGGGACGATCAGCATCACGACCAGCGCGAG
>JASHWW010000176.1 GCA_030043855.1 Thermoplasmata archaeon | reverse complement strand
ACAGGGGGTCAGGGGCCGGAGCGCCTTAACGGATGCCGGCGCGTCCGCCGACTATCGGCCCTGGTCGATCCCGTACCACGCACGGAACCGCTTGACGTTCGCGATCGTCCCGATGAGGATCAGCGCATCGCCCGGGCGGAGGTCGACCGACGTCTCGGGGTTGATGTTCGCGGAATACTCCCCGGCCCCGTCCGAGCGCGCGTAGCCGATCAGGAGGCATCCGGTCGTCTCCCGGATCTTCCGCTCCGCGTCGCCGAACCGCGCCCGGGAGATCGGCGTCGTCTCGGTGATCCGGTACTCCTGCACGTCCGCGCGAACGTCGCCCTGCGTGAGGTCGTCCAGCGCGTCCGCGACATCGGGCTCGAACGCCGCGGCGGCGCAGAGTCGGCCGCCCATGTCGGCGGGGCTGGCGACGAACGTCACGCCCGCCGCCCGGAGCGTGTCCCGAAGCTCGGGACGGGTGATCGAGACGACGACCCGGATCTGCGGGGCGACCACCCGCGCGTTGAGAGCGGCGATCATGTTGGTGGCATCGTCGGCCGTGCACACGATCACGCTGTGGGCCTGGGGAACGTTCGCCCGCAGCAGCAGATCCCGCTCGGCCGGCTGCCCGTAGGTCACGTAGAGACGGGACTCGGGGGCGAGCGTACGGATGTTGGGCACTTCCTCCTGGGATTCGACCACGACCGCCACCTTCTGGTCCTGGGCGAGGAGCTCGCGGACGGCCGACCGCGACACCGCGGAGTAGCCGAGCACCACCACGTGGTCCTTCAGGTCGGTCCCGAGGAGACCGAGCGACCGCTTCTGCTGCTCGGCGGCGACGGTGGTCGCGATCACGCTGATCAGGTAGCCGAGCAGGAAGATTTGGATAAACATGGCGGACATCGCGTCCAGCCGCGCGTACGTGTTCGTCGGCAGGACGTCGCCGTAGCCGACCGTCGAGAGGGTCGTGATCGCCCAGTAGAACGAGAGGAAGAGCGAGTCGCTGCCTCCCTCGAGATAGAAGAACACGACGGACGTGACGACGTAGACGATGGCGAAGAGGATCAGGAACGGAGCAATCCGGCCCACCAGGTCCCGGAAGAACTTGCGACGCAGGCCGGCCACGCCGCCGGCACGAGAGTGGGCTCCTTAGGCTTGCGCCCGGATGCTTCTCCGAGGGTCGCGACGCGTCAGAGTGCGCCGGGGGGCCGTGGGGTCCCCCGGGGCAACCGACCGGTCACCGCCAACCCGAGGGCGATCCCGATCACCGTCAGCGCGAGCATGATCGTGAACACCTCCACGTACGACGTCGCGCTCGCCGAGAGCAGCGCCTGGTCGTACGCCACGCAGGCGGGGGACGGAGGATAGGACGTGCAGCCTCCCGCCGGCGGCGTGGGCGAAAGCGCCAGGAAGCGCGACTGCTGGTACGAGGAGAGCACGGTGAGCCCGATCGAGCCGCCGAGCGACTGGAAGAACTGCACGAGACCGCCGGCGGCTCCGACCTCGGCCTCGGGAACCTGGTTCTGGACCGCGAGCAGGAAGACCGGGAACGTCAGGCCGACCCCGAACCCGATCGGGATGAGGGGCGTCACGATCCCGCCGACCGGGAGGAACCCGTACGCGAGCTGCCAGGTCGGCGTGCTCGCGTGAACCATCGTCAAGAAGACGAATCCGATCGCCGCGATGATCAGGCCGACGACCACGACCGGGCGATAGGGAACCCGCGCGAGCAGGTTGCCTCCGAGCGCGGCCCCAATGACGAGCGGAATCACGAGGAAGTAGAGGACGTCGCGCACGACGTTCGGCGCGTTCCCCCCGCCCCCGAGGGTGACGTAGGTGACGAAGAAGGTCAGAAACGTGGCAAGGGGGAAGACGATGAGCCCCACGAGGAAGGTGGTCGTGCCGCACGCGGCGACGATCCGACGCCGCATCAGCCGCAACGGGACGAGCGGCTCCGGGGCTCGCGCGGTCTCCCACCAGACGAACACCCCGGCGAGAGCGACCGCGAGCAGAAGGAGTCCGATGACGCGAGGGTCCCCCCACGCCCAGCCCGCCTCGGACACCTCCACCAACGGGAACATCAGCGCCCCGACCCAGCCCGAGAGGAGCACCGCCCCCGGAAGGTCGAACCGGCCCGGCGCCTCCGGTCGGATCGGGCCGAGCGCGGCCAGGAGCAACCCGAGCCCGGCGATGCCGACGGGGATGTTCACGTAGAAGACCCATCGCCACGTCGTCGCATCGACGATCGCGGCTCCGAGGATCGGGCCGGCGACGGTCGCGATCCCGAAGACCCCCGACAGGATCCCGGTGACGCGGGCCCGGGTCTCGGGCGGGAAGATCACCGCGACGATCGAGATCCCGACCGGAAAGAAGTCGCCGCTGCCGAACCCTTGGACGGCGCGGAACACGACCAGCTGGCCGAACGTCTGGCTGACTCCGGACAAGATCGATCCACCGATGAAGATCAGGAGTCCCGCGATGAGCACCCGCTTGCGGTCGTACAGGTCCGAGAGCTTGGCAAAGATCGGGATCGCGACCGTCGAGCTGATCAGATACGCGCTGACGATGAACGTCTCGCCGCCGGCGGGGGCGTGCAGGTCGGGGAGGATCTTGGGCAGGGCCGTGAGCACGACGAAGTTGTCGAGCGCCCCCATCAGCAGGCAGAGCATGATGCCCGCCACGACGGCCGCCGCCAGCTCCGGCCGACGTAGTCCCGTCCGGGCCGCGTTCGGGGAGTCCGGGACGGTGGGAAGCGCCGAGTTCGTCTCCGGCTCCGCTTCCTCCTGCGGCGACATCCTCTCCTCCGATGCTCGAGCGGACGTCGGGCCCCCTACGGGGGGCTCGGACCGCGCTCGGCGGCCACGTGAGGGGAGGTATATGAGGCGCGGTGCGGGAGTGGCGCCGGCGTTACCTGCCGCCGGGAGGAGCCGCGGCGGAATCCGCCGCGAGACCCGCCCTGTCCAGACCGTCTTGGGGAACCCGCGGCGCGCTTCCCCGGAGGGCGATCGCCATCGCGCCCGCGAGCCCGATGGCGGCCACGCTGGCCACCGTGAGGAACATGCTGCGGGGCCCGAACGCCGCGTAGACCGAACCGAGCAGGGCCGGCCCGATGAGCAGGCCCAGATCTTCGAACGACCCGAACACGCCGATCGTCGTGCCCTGCAGGTCCGGCGGGGCCGGAAGCAGGGCCAGCGGCAGCAGGACCGCCCCGAGCCAGCCGACCCCGACGGAGAACACCACGGTCGCGGCGAGCATCGCCAGGTAGGTGGGCGCGACGTAGGTCGCCAGAGCGCCTAGCCCGATCAGGGCGAACCCGAACGGCGCGGAGCGAATCGGTCCCCAACGATCCACCACGGTCCCGAGCAGGAGGCCCGCAACGAGGGCGGTCGCGCGGGCCAGCCCAATCACGTACCCGGCCGCGACGGGCGATCCGCCGAAGACCACCACGGAGTAGTACTGGACGAAGTTCGTGGTCAGCGTCGAGCAGACGTACAGCAGAGTGACCAGGGCCGCCGCCACGCCGAACGCGGGGGTGAGGACGCGACGCATCTGCCGGAACGGCCGAACTGGAGCACCGACCGAGGCCACGCGGGACCAGGGGATCGGGAGGAGCAGCGCGAGGCTGGCGATCCAGACCGCGATGGCGAGCAGGATCAAGCGCTCGAAGCCGAACGCGAAGTATACGACCGGCCCGACCGCCGACCCGATCACGATGCCGCCGCCGGTCCCGACCGCGTAGCGGGCGGAGCCGCTCCCACGGGACGAAGGGCCCCGAGCGGTCACCGCCCACCACCGGAGCAACGGGACCGGGAACACCATCAGCGCCCCGAGGAGACCCATCGTCACGGCGAATTCGGCCGGGGTCCGCGACGCGCCGACGCCCCAGAGCACTGCGGCGACGACCGCCCCCAGCCCGGAGATCGTCAGCGGACCGGCAATCCGGAACGCGTAGGCCCCCCAGATCGATTCCGTCAGCAGCATCCCCAGGGCGAACACCGCGACCACCGCGCCATACGGGACGACCCCGATGCCGAGGGCCTGAAACCGGAACGCGAGCGTGACCGAGACCAGAATGTAGGAGACCCACGAGAGGCAGGTCGAGCCGAGGACCGGGAGGAGCGGCACCGTTGGTCCGCTCCCGGGCGCCGATCCCAAGGGAGCAACACGTGGCGGCGGGACCGGATCGGGGTGCACGGGGGACCTCGAGCGGGGACCTCAGCGGAGGAACAAGAACTCGCTCACCGAGAGTCGTTCCCGGAGCCAGCCCGATTCGGGGCAAATGCTAAGTATCGCGCCTCGGGTGGCCGAGCCCTTGATGGCCGCGGCGAGTCCGCAGGCCCGGGGAGGCGAGAGCGCGACCGACGACGCGACGCGCCCCGACCCGGGGGCGGAAGCATACACGCGCTTCGAACGCGCGCGCATCCTCGGCGCCCGGGCGCTGCAGGTCTCGCTCGGCGCCCCGATCCT
>JASHWW010000175.1 GCA_030043855.1 Thermoplasmata archaeon | reverse complement strand
TGGGCGGCGAACTGATTGAGGCGGCGCGGCCCGCCCCGCAGCTCCCGGAGCACCTGCGCTCGCAACCGAGCGTGCCGCGGGATCCAGTGTCGGGCGTGGTCGCGCCATGCGCCCCACGACTTCGAGAGCGACTCCGGGTACCGCCGCATGTACGAGGCGTAGAGCGGATACTCGTCGGTCCGCACGAGAGCGGCGGCGTGCACGACGTACTGGAACAGCTTCCGTTCCTCCCACACGAGGCGATTGAGGTCGGCGACGCGGAATCCCCCCAAGCGGCTCCACAGCGTGGTGTTCTGGGCGGGCCCGAGCACGTTCACCGGGTCGATCTGCACGTAGCAGAGGTCCCGCACCAGCTCGAGGATCGCGTCCCGCGAGGCGCTCTTGGGGAGGGGCCCGGCGAGTCGCTGCTTCGCGATGATCAGCCGTCGAACCGCCGCGATCGACGTCGCGACGGGACGGTTCGGGTGCGATCCCCCCTTCGAAGCCACGGCGGCCCTCGCTCCGGCGAAGCGGGACCCCGCGGGAAGGCTTGGGCCCTTCGGTCAGAGGGTGAAACGGATCGACCGTCCCCGCCGCGAGGGTCCGGTGGGTGCAACCAGGGTTGCAACCCCCGCACCAACTCCTGCCGAGCGGAATCCACTAATCCCGCGGGCGGTTCCGGGGCACGTACGAGCGCGACCCCGCAACACGGAATCTTCGCCCTCGGGACCACCGCCCACGCCTTTCTGGAACTCGACCGGGTTCCCGGAGTGGAAGCGACGGCCCTCCTCGCCGGCGTCGCGGGCCTAAAGGAGCCCGAAACGACGATGGGTGGAGTCAACCTCGTGTCGGGTTTCCGCCCCGAACTCTGGCGGTCGATCCGGCCCGACGGCGCGCCCGACCGGCTGGACGGATTCAACTCGCCCATCGTCGGCGCCGAGGGCTACCAAATGCCATCGACGCAGCACGACCTCGTCCTCTGGATGGCGGGCGGTTCCTACGACATCGTCTTCGACGAAGCGCGAGCCGTCCTGCGATCGCTCGTGAACCTGGCCCACGTCGCGACCGAGGTCTCGGGCTGGCCGTACGGACACGATCGGGACCTCACGGGATTCATCGACGGGACCGAAAATCCCTCGTTGCTCGACGCGGCTTCGGTCGCGCTGATCCCGGACGGCCGACCCGGCGCCGGCGGGAGCGTGCTCCTGCTCCAGAAGTGGCAGCACGACGTGCGCGCGTGGGAGTCGCTCGCGGTTCCCGAGCAGGAACGGGTCATCGGTCGGACGAAACCCGAGAGCATCGAACTCGATCCGAAGCCCCCGGCCTCGCACGCCCGCCGCACCGACCAGGACGTCTTCGGGAAGATCTTTCGTCGCAACGTCCCCTACGGGGGAGTGACGGAGCACGGCACGCTCTTCGTCGGTTTCTGCGCCGAGCAAGAACCGCTCCGTCGGATGCTCGAGAGCATGGCCGGGATCCCGGACGGTGTTCGGGACGACCTAACCCGCTACTCGCGTCCGCTCTCGGGAGCCTACTACTTCGTGCCGGCCGTGGACGCAATCCGGGGTTTCGCCCCGGATTCCCGCTAGGGGCACTCCCGCGTCGACGAACAGGTACCCGGTCCGCCGCGGCAGCGACCCGTCCCGTCCGGAGATACTGACTTGATGGGACCCGCGCTCCCTTCGCCGAAGCCATGATGGGCCACACGCGACGAAACGAGCTCCTCGAAGCCTTGGGCCTCGCCAAGGAACCGACTCGGTGCCCCAAGTGCGGGCGACCGATGTCCCCCGGCTCGCTCGGAACCCAAGCCTTCGTGGGAGGTTCTTCCTGGTACCCGGAACGCTCGATGTTCGCCGTTCGGGGAGACCCAATCGTCCCTCAACCGATGGGCGGAATGGTGTGGCTGGACGGGCTGCGCTGCTCCGACTGCCGACTTCTCCAGCTCGACTACTGAGCGCCGACGGCCCGCGGCGAGGGGCCCCGATTCAGCCGGGCCCCTTTCCTCGATCGACGAACGCGAGGATCTGGGTCCAGGCATCCCGGCACGCGTCCTGGTGCTCGGCGAACGAGCGGTCGAAGAAACTGTGGGGCGCTCCGGGGTACGTGTGCGAGATCACCTCGACCCCCCGGGCGCGCACCTGCCGCGCGAACTCGACGAACTCCTCGGGCGTCGTCCCCTGATCGGCCCCCGCCAGGAGCATCAGCAACGGTGCGGTCATCGTGGGAATGGCGTCCCCGGCACGTTCCATCGGGTGCCCCCCGTAGAATCCGATGCATCCGGCCAGGCCGTGACCTTCCCCGGATTGGCGCCACGAGTTCGCCCCTCCGAAGCAGAACCCCACGGTATAGACCGGGAGTCCCGGCTCGCCCGCATCCTTGCGGAGACGTTCCACCGCGGCCCGCACCTCGTGCGCCACGCCGGTGGGGGTGACCTTCTGGAAGTGCGATTTCCAGTCGAAGGAGTCGTCCCGAGACCCGGTCCCGGCGGTCCGTCCGAAGTAGTCGATCGCGATGGTCCGACACCCGGCCTCGGCGAATCGGACGGCGAGATCCTCGTAGTACGGGTGGAGACCGCGGACGTCGGGAAGGATCACCATGCCCCGGTGCGAGGCGACGGCGGGGCGAGCGGAGTAGGCCCGGAACCGATTCCCGTCCGCCGAGACGAGCTCGAGCAAGCCGTGCTCGCCGACCGGGCCGCGGCGAGGGGGTTCGGGCGCCCGCGAGTCATCCGTGTGGCACATGTTCGGGCCACGACAGTCCCCTTGGTATGCTTGGCGGGGGGCGCGCTCCGTGCGAACGCGGGCGCGGGGCCGGTCCGTAGGGGCATCCGAGTCGGGGCTACGGTGGGGGACGGGGGCGTTTCCAGACCCACCACGCGACCGTCGTCGCCACCACGAGTCCGGCCGCCAGCCCGAGCGCGCCGACTTCGAGCAGTTCCCACTCGTTCGGGCCGCCCGAGGTCGTCACCGTCGTCGGGGGCGGCGGTGTGTGGATGGTCGCGGCTTCGACCACGAGCGTCGTGTTCGCCAGGGCGACCACGCCGATGGAGTCGGTCGCGAACACCACGGACGTGAAGCTCCCGTTCTGGGTCGGAGTACAGACGAGGCTGGTCACGTTCCCGCCGTCACACCCCGGCGGGAGGCCCGCGTACGAGAGGCGCAGGCCGCCGATCCCGCCCGAATCGACGACGGTGAACGTGGTGGCATTCCCCAGTGTGATCGGATTCGGGGAGACGGAGAAGGAGGTGACCTCAGGGCCCTGAACGACCGTGATCGGGAGCACGGGACTCGACCCGTGGTCCCCCCGGGAGTCCGTCACGTTGACCTCCAGGTCGAACGTACCCACCCCGTCCGGAGTGCACGTGATCGCCGCATCGTTCGTGGACGTGCATCCCGTCGGAAGGTCGTTCCACGAGAAGCGGTAGACGCCCGTGCCCCCGGTCACGCTCACGAGGAAGAGAATCGCCTCCCCGGTTTCGATTTCGGGGATGGTCGCGGGCCGCACGGCCACCGCCGGTGCCGCGGAGTCCGGCGCCGCCGACGCGGCGTCCGGCGTGCCCACCTCGAGCGGGTAGACCGGCGGGACGACGGACAGGTAGCGCACATCGAAGAACGGTTGGCCCTCGAACGTCGCGGCCGACCCGAAGATCGGATCGTCGACGATCGACGTGGGGTCGATCCACGGGGCGATCGCCCCGACATCGTTCAGCTGGGACCGGGGGACGAACAAGCCGAGGTTCGTGGCGATCTGATCGACCATCTCGTAATCGAGAGCGCGCTGGGCCGAGGAGCAGGCCGGCGGCGTGCACGTGTCGCCCTGACCGAGGAGCAGGATCATCGCCGCATAGGCCGTTCCTTGGCAGGAGGTCGTGACGACGGGGTCGCCGGCTGGCCCCTGGCACGGGTGTTCGTACGCGGGTTGGAGGAGACTCGGACCCACGTCGTCCAGATAGCCGTACGTGCTGTATTCGGGGAGGAAGCTGTTGAGGTAGTCGGACGGGTCGGGGTAGTCGGGGGCCCAGCTGAACTCGTAGGTGTACGTCGGGAACGGGTTCTGACCCGGACCGTCGGCGACCCTGGCGAACTGGGACAGCGTGACGGGGACCACGATGGGATCGAGGGCCCCTCCCGACAGGTTGCGTACCTCCGCGGCCCAGAGCGTCTCGGCGAGCCCCGGGTCCGAAAAGAATCCGCCGACCGTACTGCCCTCGAACGTCGGGTTGGGGACCGGGAACGTGCACGGCGTGCTCGCCCGGCAGACCGAACTGATGTTGGTATCGTTCTCCACCTGGCTCCACCACCAACCGGCGCTGCCGACCGTCGAAGCGTCGGGGTTGGGGTCGGTGAACTGCCAGGTGATGTTCTGCGGATAGTACCCCGTGAGGCCCTCGGGGAGGACTCCGCCGTACTGGAAGCAGAACTGCACCCCGCTCAGGAGGCAGGCCTGGCGGTTCTGCGACTGATCCGGAAAGGCATGGATCAGGAATTGGCGCAGATCGACGTTCTGGAGAGCGGTCGCCGGCAGCGTGGGCGTGGACCCGAGGATCGTGGCGGCGGCCGCCACCGAGTAGTTCAGGACGAACGGAAAGAAGTTGATCGTCAGGGTCGGGATGGAGGCGATCGACAGCTGGCCGCTCGCCATCGCCGTCACGGCCGCGCCGACGTCGGTCGAATCGAGATCGATCAGGTCGGCGTGGCCCGTGCGGAGCGCATTCAGACCCTCCGAGCTGCCCGAGGTCAGCTCGTTGAGGACGCTCACGTTCGCGATGTAGGTGGGCCGCCCCGACGCGGCGACCGACGCGGGCAAGCATCCCGAAAGCGGTCCGCCCACGCAGGTCGTGCCTCCCCAGTACGGGTTCGCCGCCAACGCATAGCTCGAGAGGTTCCCGTCCGAGACGTTCAGATCCCGAAGGTAGTACGGGCCGCTCCCGTCCGCGATCCAACGGACGGGCGAGCTCGTCCAGTTCTCGACTTCCGCCACGAGATACGAATCCCACGCCGTCGCGGCCGGGGTCGGATTCGGATTTCCCGCCGATCCGGGCGGAGCCGCGTAGCAGGAGGAGCCGGAGGTCCAGCCCGGCAGCCCGAGTCCCTCGGACGCGAACCAGTCGCAGCTTCCGATCCAGTCCCCCGAGTCGCCCGCGATGAGTGTGAGGAACTCCGGCCACGGGGCCTGCGTCTCGTTCGTGAAGAACGTGATGCAACCGTTGCCGTGGACCCCGTCCCGCATCGGGCTCAAGGCGGGGCAGATCGACGAGTCGTTGATCGCCATCGACCCGAGAATGTTCCCGGGTGTGTTGTTGTAGTAGTCGTGCAACCCGTTGTCCCAGGACTGGTTCGGCGCGAGCGGTCCCGGAGTCTCCCCGCCCGGAATCAGGGCCTGGCAGAGGATCCAGCCGGGACCGAAGAAGCTGGAGAAGAGCTGGGCGTTCAGGCAGTCGCGGGCGACCGAGAACGCGACATCGTTCGGCCAGACGGACGCGTGCGACCCGTCGGCCGGATCGTAGAAGGAATCCGACGGATTGAGGACGAACGTGAACGAGTCCGACGTCTGGAACGAACTCGCATAGGAGCCGTAGAGGGAGGAGCACAACGAGGTCCCGGGGACGCAGGTCGCGAGGTCCGGTACGAAGTCCGTCGGGTTCGGGCCGGTCTGCGACGTGTTGGGGAAGAGCAACGACTGGTAGACGTTCTGCAGGAGACCGAAGTCCGGACCGTCGTAGGAAAGTTGGGGGTCTTCGGTCACGTACGACGCGTTCGAGTAGACGACCAGCGTTCCCGGATGCGGGGACACCGGCACGGTCGGCGTGGCCACGAACCCGCCCTGCTGGACAAAGATCGTGAACGTGAAGTTGGACCAGCCCGTCTGCATCTGCCCGGAAAGGTCCGCGCTGATCGGTACCGAGAACGTGAGCGCATAGCTCCCGTTCGCCGCGTGGGTCGAGAAGCCGACGGTGATGCCGCTCAAGCCGCTCAGGTTGAGCAGACTGCCGGAGAAGGTGGTGCCGGCGGACGGCTGCACGGAGTACCCCGGCGTCCCCAGCGTCCACTCCGGATCCGTCGGGTCGCGCACGATCCAGTTCGATACGCTGACGGAGCCCCCCGGGGCGATGACGCTGCTCGCGTTGACGTTCGTCGAGTCGTTCCCGGTCACCTGCCCCGCAAGGAACGGCAAGTTGCCCAGGGTGTCGTTGGCGGCCGAGGCGACCTCGGTATGCCGCAGCAGTGAGTTCGCGTTGCTCGCGGACTCGCCGCCCGACGCGGACGCCCGGACGTAGACCAGGTAGATCCCCGGGTTCGCGTAGGTATGGGACGTGGTTCCGTTGTAGGTCTGGACGGACGTTCCATCTCCGAACTGCCACGTGAAGTTGGAGAACGAGCTCCCGGTCGGACCCACGGCGCTGAACGGCGTCGGAGTTCCGGCCAGGTTGGTGACGTTGGGCGACGTGACCGTCAGCTCCGCGGACGGCTCCGAGCCGGCGTTCGAGGCGAGCTGGGACGCGAGTCGGCAGGCGAGCGTCGTCCCGCAGGATACTCCCCCGCTGGCGTCGGGGCTCCCGCGCAGATCGAGGCCGGGCTCCGACCCGGCGACCAGGAACTGACCCAGCAGCACGGCGGCGATTCCGAGCACAGTCCACGCGACGTACCGGGGACCTCGGAACGAGTTCGTCCGGAGAGGGGGCACAGCGCGAGCGCCGGCGGAAGCCCGGAACTCCGAGGTGGTCTCACCTCGCCTCGCGCTGGGGAACATCCGTGTCGCCGGGATGCGACGCCCGCCACCCGTACCCGGTGGCGACGGAATCGGTTGTTCTCTCATAAATCTTCGTTCGAGCGCTTCGGCCGACCCGATCGGTCACGCTCGGAACTACGGGGAGGTTGAAGCCCGGCGGGGCCTGCCTCGACCGTGGCTCGGAGTCGTTCGGGCAACGTCCGCATCGTTCGCCTCCGCTGGGTCATCGGGAGAATTCCGCGCGGGAGAGTGATGACGTACGGCGGGGTCGCTCGGGCCGCGGGTCTTCCGGGTTCGGCCCGGCTGACGGTCCGCGCCCTGCGGACCTCGTCGGAACTGCCGTGGCACCGAGTGGTCGCCAGCGGGGGCCGGATCGCGTTGGGGGGCGAAGACGGAGCCGAGCAACGACTTCGACTGGAGATCGAGGGCGTGGCGTTCCGCGGGGGCCGCGTCCGCATGGATCTCCACGAGTGGCACGTGCGGACGCCTCCCCGGCTCCGGGCCGAGCGAACCGGCGGGCGGCGACGGTCGCTCAGGCGGTCGACGGGCGGGGCCGGAACCGTGCGGGGTCGAACGGGGTGAGGTCGAACCCCGGTTCCTCGTGGCGCGCCAGGCGGGCCGCGATCTCGCCGATCACGCTGGTGAACTTGAATCCGTGACCGGAGCACGCACTGATGACGACGACCCGCGGATGGGACGGGTGACGTCCGATCAGGAAGTGTCGATCGGGCGCGTTCGTATAGAGGCACGAGGTATGCGTCGACTCCCGCGCCCCGACGCCACGCAGGCACCGCGCGACGAACCCTCGGATCGGGGCCGCGTCGCTCTCGTGGAACTCCCGGTCGGCCGCCTCCGGCCGGGGGGTGATCTTCCCGCGCCAGCTCCCGACCTTGACACCGTCCCCGAAGTTCGGAATGCCGTAGGTATGCTCGTCCGGGCCGCGGTCCCACAGGAATACGGGCATCCGTTCGGGTCCGGTGGTCGAGAGATCCGTCGGTGGGAACCAGAGCATGAACTGCCGTTCGATCTCGAGCGGGAGCGCGAGGTCGGCGACGACTCCGGCCGTCCAGGACCCGGCGGTGACGACCAGCGACCGGGCCCGGTACTCCCCCGCTCGAGTACGAACCGTGACCCCCTCGGTGTCCGCGTTCCACCGCTGCACGGCCTCGCCGTAGTGGAGTTCGGCGCCGGCGTCGACGGCGCCCGCCGAGTGGACCCGGATGCAGGTCTCGGGGAACAGCACTCCGGCGTTCGGGTCCCACAGCGCGACCTCGCTCTCGTTCAGCACGAACTGCGGGAACCGGTCGGCGACCTCGGACGGCGAGAGGATCGCGTGCTCCAAGGAGAGGGCGGCCGCGGTCGCCTTCGCCCCGGCGACGGTCGGACCCTCCGGTCGACCGATCATGAGCCCGCCCGTCTTGCGGACGATCCGCTCGCCCGATGCCTCCTGGAGGGAGAACCAGAGCTGCTGGGCGCGCCGGACCATCGGGACGTACTGGGGCCCCTCCAGGTACGCCGTACGGTAGATCCGCGTACTCCCGTGCGACGATCCGTGCGGGTGGACGGGGCCGAACTGCTCGAGCCCCAGGGTCCGGGCCCCGGATCGAGCGGCGTGGTAGACGGTCGAGGAACCCGCTCCCCCGAGACCGACGACCACGACGTCGTAGGTGACCATGGACGAGACCGTGCGACAGAGTGGGCGGGGATAAGGTCGCCCGAACGACCCCGCTCCGGCAGGGGCTTATGGTCCGACCCCGATGCGGAGGCGTGCCCGATTCGCGCCGTCAACTGGCGGCCGTCATGCTCACCGACATGGTCGGCTATTCGCTGCTGACCCAGCGGGACGAGGCGACCGCCCTCGCCCTGGTCCGGGAGCAGGAACGCATCGTCCGCCGGGCTCTCCGCCACTTCGGCGGTCGAGAGGTCAAGGGTCTCGGGGATGGGTTCCTTCTGGAATTCGGGAACGCCCTGGATGCCGTGCGGTGCGCGGTGCAGCTGCAGACCGCGATCCACGAACGGAACCTCCGTCACGGAGGCGAGCCGCTCGCGCTCCGAATCGGCGTACACCTGGGCGACGTCGTCCACCGTGGCCGGGACGTCTTCGGCGACGCCATCAACATCGTCGCCCGCATCGAGCCGCTCGCGGAGCCGGGGGGGCTGTGCGTCTCCCAACCGGTGTTGGACCAGATCCGGGGCCGGATCGACCTCCCGTTCGATTCGCTCGGGACTCCTCGGCTGAAGCACATCGTCACCCCGGTCCCGCTCTATCGCGCCCGTCTGGCGACGGCGCAGCCCGCCCCAACTCCCTCCGCGGGGGAGCTGCCCCGCGTCGCGGTGCTACCGCTCGCGAACATCAGCGGCCGATCGGAGGACGACTTCGTCGCCGACGGGGTGACGGAGGAGCTCATCCAGATGCTGTCGAAGATCCGTGGGCTGCGGGTGATCGCACGGGCCTCCGTCATGCGGTACCGGCGGAGCGACGCGGCGCCGTCGGAGATCGCGCGGACCCTCGGCGCGACCGCGGTCGTGGAGGGCGGGATGCGAAAGCAAGGGGCCCAGCTCCGCATCACGGCGCGTCTGATCGACGCCGGGACCGGAGAGACGCTCTGGTCCGCGGAGTTCGACCGCACGGTGACGGACCTGTTCGCCGTCCAGTCCGAGATCTCCCAGCGGATCGCCCGATCCCTGGAGGTCGAGATCCTCGGAGGGGAGCGGATCGCGATCGCCCGGCCGTTCACGGGAGACCCCCACGCGCATCTCGCGTACCTCCAGGGTCGCTACTTCCTCAACCAGCGAACCGGGGACTCCCTGCGCCGGGCGCTCGCCAGCTTCGACCGGGCGGTCGCGACGGACCCGCGGATGGCCGCCGCCTACGCCGGACGCGCCGACGCGTTGAGCACCCTCTCCTGGCTCGAGTTCCTCCGACCCCGGTACGCCCTGCCCCGCGCCCGCGCCGCGGCGCAGCGGTCGATCGCGCTCGACCCGACCTCGGCGGAAGCGCACGCCTCGCTCGGATTCGTCCGGTTCCTCTACGACCGGGACTGGGTCGAGGCCGAGCGGGAGTTCCGTCGCGCGCTCTCGCTCAACCCGAACCTTCCGACCGCCCACCAGTACTACTCGGATTTCCTCAAGGCGATGGGACGCCTCGACGAGGCGCTCGCCGAGGTCCGACGGGCCCTCGAGCTCGACCCGCTCTCGCTCGCGATCCACACGGCACTGGGGCACGTGCTCTACCTCTCGCGGCGGTATCCACAGGCGATCGAGCAGTACCGTACAGCCCTCGAGCTCGACCCGACGTTCGTCCAAGCGCATCTCTGGTTCGGTCGGCCGTACCTCGAGACCGGTCGGTTCGACGAGGCGATCCGGGAGGTCCGTACCGCGGTCGAGCTCTCCGGCGAGAGCACGATCAGTCTCGCCGTCCTCGCGCACGCCCTCGCGTCGGCCGGACGGCCGGCCGAGGCGAGGGAGATTCTCGCCCGGCTGCTCCGGCGCGGACGCACGCAGTACGTGCCGTCCTACTGGATCGCCCTGGTGCACGTCGGACTCGGCGACCGCAACCGCGCCTTCGCCTGGCTCGACCGCGCCCGCCGCGAGCGGTCGTCGTGGCTCGCGTGGGTGAAGGTCGAACCGCGGTTCGATTCGCTCCGGTCGGACCCCCGCTTCGGGCGGCTCCTCCGCCAGCTCAACCTGTCCTGAACGAGGTCCGGAAGGGGTTCGCCCCGGGCCGGGAGCCGGTCTACGACGACTTCTGCTCGTCGTCGGAGCCCTTGTAGCCCTTCTTGGCTCCGTGCACGAGACCCTTGCCCGCGCCGACGATCCCGCGACCCAGCTTCCCGGCGACCTCGCCGGTCTTCTCGGCCACGTGCACCGTCTCGGCCCCGGCCCGCTGACCGAACGTGACCGCCCGGCCGCACGCGGAGCAGTTCTTTGCGCCCTCGGCGAGCTCGGCGCCGCACCCTTCGCACTTCACGCGTACCACCGCGCCTCGATGGGAGTTCGGGGTAGATGACCCTTCGCCCCGCGCCTCCGGATCGACCGGGACGTTCCGGTGGCACTTAGCGGCGGATCGCCGTCACGGTTCGGCCGGCCATCCCCACGATCGTACCCCCCTGCGGGATCCGGCCCCCGTGGACCGGGGGCGTCGCGACCCCCTGGAAGGCCCCGAAGAACGACGCCTTCGCGAAATTCACGGTCAGGCTCACCGGGCCTCCCGAGACGGTGACGTTCCCCGACGCGTTGGTCGTGAACCCGGCCACCTGGCCCACCGCGAAGGCGTAGGTGCCGTCCGCCATCCAGAACGTCATCGACGGACCGGTCGTGAAGTTGGTGACCCCGTCCAGGGTCACGCTCCACGTCGCGCCGGCGGGAAGGCCAGAGGGGTCGAAGCGGACCGCGTAGGTCGCGACCGGCCCATCGAAGTCGATCGTCACCGTCACCGCGTGGCCGTTCACCCGGACCTCGCCGAACTGAAGGTTCACGGTGTAGCCGGGGACCGGGGCGATCGCGTACGGCTGGTCCGTCCCGTTGGCTTCCGCGTAGACGAGGGTCCGGGAGGTCCCGCTCCGGGCCGACCCGTCGAGCCAGACCGACCAGTCGGTGCCGGACGGCAGCCCCTTCTCCTTGAACGTGACCGAGTAGGTCACGACGTGGAACGTCGGGGAGAGGAGCGTCAACGAGTCGGAGTCGTAGTTCGCGACCACGACCGTTCCCGTCCGGGGGTCGACGCCCGCGGCGACCGGCCCGATCCCGACCGTGTAACCTCCGATCCCGAGCCCGGTCGTCCCGTTCAGCGTGGTGACGAGGTCGGAGTCGAAGCTGACGACGTAGACGTCCCCGTCGGCGGGGTCGTAGACGGAGCCGAAGACCCCGACGCCCGCGGCATCGCTGATCCCGAGCTGGAGGCCCGTCGGACCGAGCACCGTCACGTTGTCGGAGGCGTAATTGCCTACGAACGCCCACCCGTTCGCGGTGTCGATCGCGATCGTGTAGACCTCGCTGCCGGCCGTCGCATTGCGGACGAGCGCGTTCGTCCGGCCGTTGATCACGGAGACGTTGCCGATGTTGTACTCCCCGACGAACAGGTCCTTGCTGACGGGGTCGTAGGCGATCGCGCCGGGCGGGGTCGTGAAATTCAGCGACGTGACGACGGTCCGGGTCAGCGGGTCGAGGACGGTGACGTTGTCCGACCCGGGGTTCGTCACGTAGAGGTCGTGGTCGGCGATGTCGTAGGCGATCCCCCACGGCTCGACGCCCGCGGGCAGGTAGCCGATCACCGCGTTCGTCGCACCGCTGACGATCGAGACGTTGCCGGCGTAGTAGTCGTCGACGTACAGGTCGGTCGTCTGCGGGTCGTAGGCGATCCCGTACGGGGTCGTGCCGAGCGGGACGAACCCGACGACGCGGTTGGTCCGGCCGCTCACGACCACGAGCTGGGACGATTCGAGGTCGCCGATGTAGAAGTCGTTGTCCGCGCCGTCGTAGGCGATGTTGTACGGGGAGGTGCCGAGCAACGCCGTGGCGACCACCGTATCGGTCGTCGCATTGACGACGCTGACGTTGTTCCACACGTAGTCGGCGATGAAGAGCGCGTTCTGCCGCGGGTCGACCACGAGCCCGCTCGGGTCCCGGGTCACCGGAAACGTGGTGACGACCGCGTTGGTGGTCGTGTTGACGACGCTCACGTTGCCGGTCTGCCCCACGAACAGGTCCTGGCTCGTCGGGTCGTAGGCGAGGACGGATGGGAGGTTCGGCAGGGTGACGGTCAGGACCGCGTGGCCGGTCACGGGATTGAACTCCCGCAAGCCCGCGCCCGACGAGTTGCCCAGATACAGCATCCCCGTCGAGGGTGCGTACGCGATCGACGACGGGTCGAACTTAAGGCCGTAGTTCCCGACGACCGTCGCGTTCGCGGCGTTGAGGACGGTGAGGTTCCCGCGGGTCCCGATCGACCCGCCGACGATCGACGGGACGTAGAAGTCGCCGTTCGCCGGGTCGTAGACGATCCCGTTGGGACCCGCGACCGGGAACCGGTCGGCGCCGAACGAGAACGTCGCCAGCACGACCCCGGTCGTCCCGCTCAGGACGGCGACCAGGGCGGTCGAGGTCGAATTCCACCCCGTGACGAACAGGTTCCCGTTCACCGGGTCGGCCGCCATCGCGAGCGGTTCGAATCCGAGCCCGACGGTCCGTTCGATCAGGTCGTTCGACCCGTTCACCAGGCTGACCTCGTCGTACGTCTGGAGACCGAAGAAGATCGCGTTCGTCGCGGAGTCGTAGGCGAGCGTGTTCGGATACGCGCCCGTCGACACGGTCGTGACGACGCGGTGCGAAGACCCGCTGAGGAAATCCAGAACCCCGGAATAGAAGCTTTCGACGACCACCTCATCCGTCACGGGATCGTAGACCTCGAGGGAAGGGAGCCCCGCGGACGACGCGGCGAAGTCCCCCGGAACGAGGCTGTCGTTCGATAGCACCAGGGTGGATTCGGTCAGGTTCGCCGAGCTCGGCGGCGACGGGTGCGGGGACGGGGGAGTGGGTCCCTGCGGCGGAACGCTCGGTACCGTGGTCGCGGACGACGCCGGGGCCGTTGCCGACGGGGGAGTCGCGGCCCCGGTCGGCAGCAGGACGATCCCGAGACCGAGGATCGCAGCCAGGACGATCGCGCCGAAGGCAGCTCGCGCAGGCTCGCGGAAGGGGGTCATCGTCAATCACCACGAGGCCGACCGCACCGAGGCGGGGTCGGCTTCGAGCCGGAGTTGGACCTAGCTTGCGCCCGATACGGGATAAACCTTGGTTTTCGCGCGGTTCCTTCCGGCGCGACCGTGGGCCGGCGCCGTTCTCGACCGCCGGATCACCGACGCCGCACGACGACCGCGACCAGCCCCGGTCCGAGCGGCAGGGCCGGTTGCGGCACCGACCCCCCGAACGACCCGAGGGCCGAGGTCGAAGTGCCGCTGGAGTTCGTCGTGAAATCGATCGTGTCGTCGAGAACGGTCCAGTTGTAGTTGAACGACGTTCCCCCGAGGGCGCCGTCCTCCGAGCCGAGGTTGGCCTCGTCGAGGTGGAACTGGCCGAATCCGTGGGTCGGTCCGGTCCAGCAGGTGACGCCGGGCATCAGGGCGTCGACCTCCGCCAGCACCGCGCTGAGATCGACGCCGACCTGTCCGTCGGCGATGCCGTGGGAACTCTGGCCCCCGAGCGAGAAGTCGAAGCTGACGTTCGGATTCGTCCCGTTGTCGACGCCGTGGCACCAGTAGCCGATGTCCCACGGCTCCTGGACGACCGTGGAGTTGATCACGGTGGGCGTCGACCACGGGATCCACTCGAACGGGTACGAGATGTTGTGCGCCAGGAAGATCTCGACCTCGACGAACGGCCCGACCTCGAACACCGGCGGGAGGGTCTCGGTGAAGAAGTTGTCAAAGGAGAGGTCGTACCCGTCCACGTCGGTCGACGGCGGGCCGTCGAATCGGTAGGTCGCGGACGTCCACACGCTCTCGTTGACGACCGACGCGACCGTCTGGGGGAGCTTCCACGCCGGGCTCATGTTGGTGTAGGTGGTGAACGGGCCGTCCCAGAAGTTGACCCCGTAGGTGACCTGCGGGTAGGAGAACCAACCCCCGGCCGGGCCGACCTCGCTCCAGTTGGCGTACGCGAACATGTCCCCACCCGTCGCGTTGTAGCACATCCCGACGTGGCCCCGCGTCCCGTTCGGAACGTCGTAGGTGTTCGCCTGGAACATCCCCTCGTGCAGCGCGTACGTCGGCCGCGGGACGCCGGGAGTCCCCACGATGCAGCCGGATCGGGTCTCCGGCGATGGGAGCAGCGACACGGTGCCACCCGTGGGGAGGCTGGACGACACGGTGGCCGGATGAGTAGCGAACCAGAACGGGAGGCTCAGCAGCAGCACGACGGCCACCAGGACGACGATCGCGATCGTCCATCTCCGTCGGCCGGATCGGCGGGGAGTGGATCCACCCGAGCCCGCTCCCATCCTCGACCCCGAGAGGACGATGGGGGCCGACCGATTTAGGAGTTGGCGCACCGCGGCCCCCGGGGCCGTTACGGGGACGGGGCGCCGCGGTACCGGATGACCCCATAGATTGCCACGAAGACTCCGATCAGGAGCAGGAACCCGCCGGCCGCGGCGATCCCTCCGCTCGGGTCCGACTCCGGGGTGCACAGCGGGTTCTGCTCGCAGGCCGCGTTGAACGACGCGACGCCCTGCGAGACGACCGCCGCGATGGCCAGGACGACCACTCCGAAGATGGCGAGCATCACGCCGACCAGGAGCACGGCCGGGGAGCGGGGGGGAGGCGGGGACCCACCGAACGAGTCCGAGTCGGTCGCCATCGCCTCGAGCTCGGGCAGGGGTTCGGGGGACGTCGGGGCTCTCGGGAGCGCGCTGCCACAATACTCGCACGTCGCCCGCCAGGCCGGATTCGTCGCGCCGCATCGGACGCAGAGCCCCGGCGGGCCGTTCGCCACGTCACGGGGGAACGCGCGAGGTCCGCTTGACGCTTCCCCGGCGACAGCCCGACGACCTCCGGGGCTACGTTCGGGCGGTCCCTCGACGCGACCCGAGCCATTGACGGGCGAACGTCAGGTTCTCCTCCAGGCTCAGGGATCCCTCCCACCGACGCAGGGCCGCCGGGAGCGCCGCGGTGGGGGCCGCCTCCGCGGCGGCGAGGATCCCGACGAGGTAGTCCCGGGTCTCGGCGATCCCGGCCGGACCGGTGACCGGTCCATGGCCGGGAACGATCTGCTCGGGGGCCAGACGCTCGATCTCGTCCAGGACGGCGAGCCAGTGGATCGGGTCGCCCGACCCCAGGCTCCCCTGCGCCCCGACCACCACGAGATCCCCGGCGAACAGGATGCGCTCGTCGCAGAGCCAGAGGACGGCGTCCGCTTCGGTGTGTCCGGCGCCGAAGCTCCGGAGCTCGGCGGCCCGGGAACCCGGGAGATCGACGCGGCTCTCGAACGTCCGGTCCGGCGGCGTGGGGACGATCGGCTCCGCGGCGGCGAGGAGCGCGCGATGGATCTGGATCAGGAACTCCAGGTCCCGTGCCGCTCCCTCCGAACCGGACCCCCCGCGACGAGCTTCCAACTCCCGCACGGAGCGCTCCAGACCCTGACGCTCGAGGTCGGCTTCCATCGCGGTGCGCTGCTCGAGCAGGATCTCTCGGGTGCGACGTGTCCCCCAGATCGGGAGCCCGGGAAGGCCCTGGTTCCCGAGACTGTGATCCATGTGCCAGTGACTGTTCGCCACGAGGGCCGGCCCCCGTCCGAACTCCGCTTCCGTGACCGATCGGAGCGCCCGCCCGACCTCGGGGATCATTCCGGTGTCGAACACGAGCGGGGCGCCGCCCAGGTCGACGAGCCCCGAGTTGCAGATGGCGAACCCGTCCGGGCGAGCCAACGCGGCGCGCACGCCGTCGGCGAGGGGCTGGAGGACGTGGTGCGGCGCGGGATTGGGGGCCATCGGTCGACCGAGTCGTCGACCTCGATTAAGCGTGCGGCGGTACCCTACGGCCGCGCGTACCACAGGGAGTGGTCGAAGGCCGGCGCGAATCCCATCGCGGTGTACACCGAATACGCCATCGAACTGGATTGAAGGAACGCGAGGTCGCACCCGCGGCGGAATCCTTCGGACACGGCCGCCTCCGAGACCGCACGACCGAAGCCGGACCTTCGGGCCGTCGCGACGGTGGCGACCCCGTACACCCCCGCGATCCGACCGGTGACGAACAGGGTTGCCGCGGCGACCGGCGTTCCGGCGTGAGACCCGAGGAGCAGGGTCGCGCCCTGCACGTCGATCTTCGGGATTCGGGTGGTCCACGGCAGCGGCCGTCCGGTGAACCCCGTCATCACCGTCCGGTAGAACGTCCGTCGTTCGTCCGGCGTCGTGACCATGCGTACCGAAAAGTCCGGGGGCGGGCTCGCGCGGACGAGGGCCGACGGAACGAGCGTGAGGGCCGGCCGCGGCTCCGGACCTTCGAGTCCGAGCTCCCGGGCGAGGGGGGTCACCGCCGGAGCGATCGGTGCGGGAACTTCGAAGCGCCAGGCCCCGGTCGGCCCCAACAGGTCGACCGCGCGCCGCAGAGCTCGAGGCGCGTCGGGCGGTTCTCCGACGAAGAAGGCGATGTTCAGCTCCGGATTCACGATCCCCGAACGAATGACCAGGAGCAGCCCCGGTTCTTCGGTGACCGAGCCGTGGGGCATGGCCCGAGCCCGCTCGGAATAGAACCGGTGGAGGTTCTCCAGGAGCTCCGCCCGACCCGCGTCGGACTTGGAGTCCCCGAGCGGCTGCATCGCGCGACCCGGAACGCACCGCCTACGAATCGGTTGCGTGTGGAAATGCCGAGAGCCGGCGCCGCCCCGGATCGCTCGCTGGCGGAGGAGTTAACTTGGGTCGGTCGCGTCCCTCCTTCGTGCCCGATCGCTCACGCCGTCTCGCCGCGATCATGTTCACGGACATGGTCGACTTCGCCGGCCTCACCCAGCGGGACGAGGCCCGGGCGCTGCGGGTGCTCGACGAGCACAATCGCCTCCTTCGGCCGATCTTCGGCCGGTTCGGCGGACGCGAGGTCAAGACGGTGGGCGACGCCTTCCTGGTCGAATTCGCGAGCGCGCTGGACGCGGTCCAGTGCGCCGTCGCGATTCAGGACACCCTCGCGAACCGCACCCTCGGCGACGGGGGATCCGGTCCCCTGCGCCTCCGCATCGGGATCCACGTCGGCGACGTGGTCGAGACGGGCGACGACGTCCTCGGCGACGCGGTGAACATCGCCTCCCGCATCCAACCGTTGGCCGACCCGGGCGGGATCTGCCTCACGCAACAGGTCTACGACCAAGTGCAGAACAAGGTCGACCGGACGTTCCTTCGCCTGCCGCCGGCGAACCTGAAGCACATCCGCACGCCGGTCGTCGTCTACAAGCTCGGACCCCCCGGCCGCACGGCCCCGGTCGCCGCCGACGGCGCCGACGGTCACCACCTGGCGGTCCTTCCCCTCTCGAACATCAGCCCGGACCCCAACGACGAGTACTTCGCCGACGGTCTGACCGAGGAGCTGATCTCGGTCCTTTCGCAGGTCCGCTCGCTCAGCGTCATCGCCCGCTCGTCGGTCGCGCCGTACAAGGTCGCCCCGAAATCGATCGCCCAGGTCGGGGCAGAGCTCGGCGTCGACACGGTCCTGGAGGGGTCGGTCCGCAAGGCCGGCCAGCGGATCCGGATCTCGCTCCAGCTCGTCGACGTGGCCACGCAGCGGCCGATCTGGGCGAGCAGCTACAACCGGGAGCTGGACGACGTCTTCCAGGTCCAGAGCGACATCGCCGAGCGGACCGCCGAGGCGCTCCGGTTGCGGCTGGCCGGGGATGCGGAGGCGACCGCGGCGCGCCGGTTGACGCCGAACCTGGCCGCGTACGAGCATTACCTGCGCGGGCTCGCGGTGATGGCGCGGATCGACGAATCGCGCAAGGTGGACGAGGGGGTCCGCTACTTTGAGGAGGCGACTCGGCTCGACCCGACCTTCGCCGAGGCGTACGCCGCGTGGGGGAACCTCTACGTGATGGCCGCCGGGGACGCGCGACCGATGTCCGAGGTCGTCCCCCGGGCCCGGCAGCTCGTCGAGCGCGCCCTCGCACTGGACCCCGAGTGCGCGGACGCCCACGCGACCCTCGGCAACATCCTCTTCCAGGCCGACAACGACTGGGCGGCAGCGGAGGCCGAGTTCCGACGCGCCATCGCCCTCAACCCGAGCGACGTCGTCGGGCGTCGCTTCTACGGGCTGATGCTCCTCTCGCTCGGTCGGTGGGACGACGGTCGGGAGGTGCTCCGCCAGACGATCCGGCTCGACCCCGCGGGCCACCAGCGCATGACGCTCGCCATGCTCGAGGTGTACGCCGGGAACTACGACGACGGTCTCGCCCTCACGCGGGCGGAGCTCGCGGCGAACCCCTCCGACCATCGCCATCCGACCGTCCTCGGGATGTTCCTCCTCGCGGCGGGCCGGGCGGAGGAGGCGCGGTCGGTCGCCGACGGGCCGGGCACGGTCCGGACCGAGACCGAGCGTTTCGACGTCGCCCTGCTGAATGCCCTGCTCGGGCGGACGACCGTCGCCCGGGCGATCGTCGGGGAGTACGAACGGGGCGAACCGAAGGAGGAGTACCTCTCCCCGACGGACATGGCGATCCTGACGGCGGCGCTCGGCGAGGTCGACCGCCCGCTCGATCTCCTCGAGCGGGCGTATCGGGAAGGCGATCGGACCCTCTGGCTGTACTTCCGGGGACTCTGGTTCGACCGGATCCGGCTGCACCCCCGCTTCGTCGCACTACTGCGCCAGTACCACCTGCCGACCGACGTCCGCCCGAACGCGAACTTCCATTGGCCGGCACCGGACGACGCCCGGTCGGCCGAGACGTTCCCGTCCCGGGGCTCCCCCGGGTCGCCCAGCCGTCCGCGCCGTCGCCACCGTCCGGAGTGAACGGACCTCGCGTCGGCGGGCGCATGACCGACGCGAGCTCCTCGGGTTCGGCCGACGATCGACGGACCTTGGCCCTGGTCGTCGCGCTCGGGCTGATCTGGGGGTCCGCGTACCCGGTGATCCGGTTCGGGATCGTCGCGGGAGCGACCCCGATCGCCTTCGCGGCCGCACGGTACGGAATCTCGGCCATCGCCATCGCGGTGCTCGCGGCGGTGACGGCCGTCCAGCGACCGTCGAGGTCGTCGCTCGTCCTCTCCGCGGTCCTCGGGATCCCGATCGTCGGTCTCTACGGGTTGTTCCTCTACGTCGGGGAGGGGACGACCTCGGGCGGGCTGGCCGCCATCCTGATCGGGGTGACCCCGCTCGTCACGGCGCTCTTCGCGCTCCCGGTGCTCCCCGGGGAGTCGCTCCACAAGCTCGGGTACGTCGGCCTCCTCGTCGGGTTCGTCGGGGTCACCGTACTGGTCGCCCCGCCGCCCGGGATCCGCCTCGCCAGCAGCGTCTGGGGCCCGGTGGAGGTGCTCGCGGCATCGGCGAGCTTCGCGGGGGGCTCGGTCCTCCTGCGACGGTACCGGCCGGAAGGGGAGACGTTGTGGGGCCTCTCGGTGCAATTCGGGGTCGCGACGCTCCTGCTCGCCGCGGTCCTCCCGCTCCTCGAGCCGAACGCGGCGTTGCCCGTCACGAACGACGTGCTGCTGTCGCTCGCCTACCTGGTGGCGCTCCCGTCGGTCACCGGCTACGTGCTCTACTTCTACCTACACCACCGCGTCGGGCCGAGCCGCGCGAACGTCGTCGCCTACGTCAACCCGATCGCGGCCCTCTCGATCGGGACGTTCCTGTTCGCCGAGCCGTTCGAGTGGTGGGAACTGGTGGGCTTCGGGATCGTCCTCGTGGGGCTCACCCTGCTGACGCGCTACGGGAGAGCCCCCCGGGCCGGGGCCCCGGAGGACCCCGCCGGATCCCCTACGCCGAGACCCCCGCCGGGGGCACCCGGGTCGACGGGGGGACGCCCGCCGGGTTGAACTCGGCCAGCTTCGCCCAGCGGGGGAACTTCCGCTCGATGTAGTAGTCGAGGCTGAACCGGCTCGGACCGTAGGTCGCGTTGATCAGGATCAACCCGAGCAGGGCGACCGCGTAGATCACGCCCGTCCCGATGTCGGTCGTGCCCGAGCCGCCGGAGTACGGGCCGCCGAACCCCTCGGGAATCGCCCAGATGAGGAGGGCGAGGACGACGCCGCCGGAGTACGCGACCTTCCGGAGGATGCCGAAGATCAGTGCGACGCCGAGGGTGACCTCGAGGACGCCGACCGTGTAGACGATCAGCGTTCCGTTGTTGGTCGCCTGGGTCGCCCAGAACGAATACCACCCCGAGAGCCAGCCGGGGGAGTTGGCCTGCGACGCCTGCACGTCGCTCAAAAAGTCGTTCACGTAGCCGGACGTGAACTTCAGGATCCCGTCGATCAGCCACGCGACGCCCAGCAGGATCCGGAACGTCGTTTTGAGGGGGTGGGCGTGCCGCACCCACCAGGTCGTCGCAGGAGTCGCCGGGGTTGTTGCGTCGGACATCGGGGTCGCCTCGGGGGGTCAGGCGGCCGCCCGGTATTTGGGGCGGGCGTCAACTCGGTTCGACGCCGGAACATCGGATCGCCCGCCCGGGGGCCCGCGTCGAGGATATGAGGGCGGTCCGTTCCGCCGTCCTGCCCCGATGCCCGAACGAGCGGCCACCCACCCGACGACCTCGCTCGGCCGGTTCCCGTTCTCGCTCTCGGCCGGCGAGCTGCGGTCCGAAACGGAGCGGGTCCTCACCGACGCCGGCACGGAACTCGCCGCGCTCCGGGCGACGCCCGCCACGGTCGCGGACCTCCTCCGTCCCTTGGACGGGATCCTCCTCGAGCTCCGGAACGTCTCGCAGCACACCTCCCTGCTGTTCCAGGTCCACCCGGATCCGGAGGTCCGCGCGGCCAGCCGCGAGGCCTCCGAGAGCGTCGACCGGTTCTTCAACGCGTTCCGGATCGACCGACGGGTCTACGACCGCCTCCGCGAAATCGACCTCGGGGCGGCGGATGGTCCCACGCGGCGGGCCGTCGAGAAGCTCGTCCGGGAGATGCGGCGGGCGGGGGTCGAGCGGACGGACGCCGAACGCGCCGAGCTGCTCCGGCTGACGAACGAGATCGACGCGACCTCCAACGAGTTCTCCCAACGCATCTCGGACGGGACCCGATCGATCGAGGTCGACTCGGCGGGAGCCCTCGCCGGGCTGCCGCCCGATTACATCACCGCCCATGCGCCCGGCCCGGACGGGAACATCCGGATCACGAGCAAATACCCGGACGCCCTTCCGATCCTGACCTACTGCGAGAGCGCCGACGTCCGGCGCCGCCTCCTCCGCGCCCTGCTCACGGTCGCGCATCCGGAGAATCTGCCCGTCCTCGCCCGCATGCTCGCGCTGCGGCACGACTTCGCCCGACGGCTCGGCTATCCGGACTACGCCACGTTCGCGACCGAGGACAAGATGCTCGCCTCGCCCGCCGAGGTCGACGCCCTCCTCGACCGGCTCTCCGGGCTCCTGACCGCTCCGGCGCGGGCGGACCTCGACCGGTTCCTCGCCCGGAAGCGTCGGGACGAGCCGTCCGCGAGGGGGCTCGAGCCGTGGGACGCGGCCTACTGGGGGGACGGGTTCTACGACACCAAGATCCGGACGGAGGAGTTCGGGGTCGACCCGCGGCGGCTCCGCGCGTACCTCCCCTACGGCGCCATCCGGGACGGGCTGTTCACCCTCTGCCAGGACCTCTTCGGGATCACCTTCGTCCGTCGGGCCGACGCCGCGACGTGGCATCCCTCCGTCGAGACGTACGACGTCCACCGCGACGGCCGGTTGCTCGGGCGGTGCTACCTCGACCTCGTCCCCCGCGACGGCAAGTACAATCATGCGGCGGAGTTCGACGTCCGCGTGGGGATCGCGGAACGGTCGCTCCCCCAGGCGGCCCTGGTCTGCAACTTCCTCGACCCCGGGGTGCCGGCGGAGACGGCCCGGATGGAGTACCGCAACGTCATCACGTTCTTCCACGAGTTCGGCCACCTCCTCCACGCGCTGCTCTCCGGGCACGGCCCGTGGCTGTACACCGCGATGTCGTACATCGAGTGGGACTTCGTGGAGGCGCCGTCCCAGCTGTTCGAGGAGTGGGCCCGCGACCCCGCCACGCTCGGACGGTTCGCCCGCAACCCCGATACCGGCGAACCGATCCCGGCCGACCTCCTGCGGCAGGTGGTGGCCGCGGAGTCGCTCGGTCGGGCCTCCCGCTGGCTGCGCCAGGTCGCCCTCTCCGGGATCTCCCTCGAGTACTACCGGCGGGACCCGACGGGGATCGATACCGACGCCGTCTTCCGGAAGATCTGGGAGTCCCGGTTCCCCGAACGGGCGGAACCGGAGTACCACCCGCAGGCGGCGTGGGGCCACCTCGCCGGCTACACCGCGCTCTACTACACGTACGTCTGGTCGGCGGTCATCGCCCGGGACCTCCTGACCCCGTTCGGCGCCCGGGGATCGCTCACCGACCCCGAGACCGCCCGACGGTACGCAGCGGAGATCCTGAGCCCGGGGAGCACCCGGCCCGCCGCCGAGCTCGTGCGGTCGTTCCTCGGCCGGGACGTCTCGTTCGACGCGTTCTCCGCCTGGGCCGTCGCGGGCGCGTCGCCCGGGCCACGGAACCTATAGTACCAACTATAGTCTAAATGGAAATTCTATATATTCTGTCGACGCGGTGGAGCGGTCGATGAAGCCCACCAACCGCGCGCGACGCGGGGCGCCCGCCCCGAGCCCGACGCGCCCGCCGGCCGCGCTCGCCGCGGCCCTGCCGACCC
>JASHWW010000174.1 GCA_030043855.1 Thermoplasmata archaeon | reverse complement strand
CGTCGACGGGCCCGTACCCGACGAAGTCGCGGAGCACGTAGTAGATGATCCGCTCCTTGGAGAGCGGGCTGAGCGAGATCCCCCGGGACCGGAAGTACTCCGCCGTCTCGCCCCGCAGGTAGGCGCGCTTGTCGGCGGTCGACAGGTTGACGACCTCGCTCCCGAGGATCTTCGTCAGCGTCGACTTGACGTGGTCGACCAGCTGCTTCTCGTGGGACGAGAGCTGAGGCTCGATCACCTCGTAGAGGAACTCCTTGTTGCGGTCGTTGTAGGTGACCCGCGAATACGAGTACGGCGGGTTCACCGCGCTGACCTCGAGCTCGCGCATCGTCGGCTCGGGGAGCGGCGGCATCGCCGTGATGAACGTCCCCGGGACGTCGGTCGGGGTCTCGAGCGACCGGGCCGCGCCGCCGGCGAGGGGAGAGGTCTCGGTGCCGGACGACGTCGACCGGGGGATCTTCACCCGGACGGAACCGCTCGCCATCCGCCTACGTCCCCCCGACGCCCAGCACGATCTGGACGCCCGCGTTGTAGTAGCTCACGTAGTTGACGTTCGAGACGACGACCTTCAAGTCCTGTGTCACACCGCCGAGCGCGAGGCAGGTGGCGAGCGGGTACGGGGTCGACGGGGTCAGCGTGATGTTCGCGGCGGAGAGGCCGCTCTGCTTCGTCAGGTTGGAGAGGAACCCCCACCAGGCGCACGGGTTCTGGGTGCCGATCTCGAAGGTGAACTTGAACGGCAGGTACGAGGAGTTCGCCTTCACGAACGTCCCGAACGACGTGACGGTCGACGCGTAGCGGAAGTGCGAATAGACGATCTCGGACCCCTGGCCGAGCACGATCGACGAATTTCCGACCATCTGGAGGAGCGAGCCGGTGATCGACGTGTTCCCGGCCGTGTGGGTGAAATTCAGTGGCGGGGCGAGGTCCATCACCTCGAAGCCGCCCGGCTGGGTCTGGATCACGGCGTCATCCTCCATGTAGAACGACTGCTCCGCGTAGTACCGGTTCGGGAGCAGCATCTCGACGACGCCGCTCGCGATCCGCTGGGTGAAGTACCCCGAGCTGCCCGGCCCGGCGGTCATCGTCATGTTGGCGAAGACGCAGTAGCTCGAATTGACCGGCTGGCCGTAGTTGGAGGCGGTGGCGCCGGTGACCCCCTTCGCGTAGAATCCGCCGGGGCAGCTCGTCGGGAGGAACTCGAGCGTCGCCTCCGTCGGCTGCGCGAGCAGCGGGACCCCCTGGGAGCTGATCGTGAACGGCGTCCCGACGGCCGGCGGGCCCCCGAGGACGTACTGGGAGTCGATGTTCGACTTCAGCAGCGCGAACGACGACTCCGCCTGCGCGGTGAACTGCTCCTCGTTGTCGACCATCCAGAGCGGCAAGTACTGCGTCAAGAAGATGCCGAAGAGCGCAAAGAAGACGAGCAGGGCCAGCAGCGTCCCGATGACCGAGACGACGCCGCGGCGGGATCGGCGGAACCGGCGGGCCCGGGCGAAGCGCCGGCGCACGCTCGACGGCTCGCTACCCCCCATTCCACGACCGCTCCCCCGGAGGAGACCCCCGCGGGCAGCGAAAATTAGGCCCGATTCGCCTATAAAAACCTGCGGAAGCCGGGGCGTCGCCCCGGGGCCACGGGAGTACGCCTTTAGTCCCGCCCGTGCATCCGCCCGGCCGGATGGCGCTCCGGGAGATCTCCCTCACCCTGCCGAACCGTCCCGGGGCCCTCGCCGGGGTCGCCCGGACGCTGGCGAAGGACCGCATCAACCTCGCGGCGATCAGCGTCGACTCGGCGGAGGGGAAGGGCCGGGTCCGGCTGATCGTCAACGACCCCGACCGCGCTCTGGGCCTCCTTTCGTCCGCCGGCTACGAGGCGGAGGTCCGCGAGATGCTGGCGGTCCGTCTCGAGGACCGCGCCGGGAGCTTCCTGAAGGTGCTCGAGGCGCTCGCCCGCGAGAAGGTGAACGTGACCAGCGTGGCGATCCTGGTCGCCCGGGAAGGGAACCAGTCGCTCGTCGCGATCTCCGCGAACGACCTCCCGCGGGCCCGGCGAATCCTGCAGCAGGCCGGGTTCGTGAGCCGGGCCGCGGAGCGGCTGGTCGGCAACGACGACCTGCTCGCCACCGCCCCGTCGATCCCGTCCGAGTCGGTCGGCCTCTTGCTCTGAACCGTTCGCACAAACCGTAAGTGTGGGCCCCTCTCCGGGGCGCCGAGCGGTTGTGGTCTAGTGGTTAGGACGGTAGCTTCCCAAGCTACCTACTCGGGTTCGAATCCCGACAACCGCACTCCCGACTCGGGGGCCGTCGGCGCACCAACTCTAAGGCCCTCCCCTCCTCCCGGCGACGTGGCCGAGACGGTGCTCGTCGTGGGAGCCTCCGGTCTGGTCGGTTCCGCGGCCGTCGCGTCGCTCGTCGCGGGCGGGCACCGCGTCCGCGGCCTCGTGCGGTCACCGGAGGTGGCCGAGGGCCTCGCGAAGGTCGGGGCGGTTCCCGTGGTGGGGCGGCTGGGAGGCCCCGGACCTTGGGCCGCTGCCCTGGACGGAGCGACGTCGGTCGTCGATGCGACGCAGGCGCACGTGCCCGGTCGCCGCTTCGGGGTCCGTGCGGCCGAGCGAGGAGCCATCCAGCGGCGGACGATGCTCGATGCCCTCCTCGGCGAAGTCCGCGCCCGAGCTCCCCCGCTCCGCAGCTTCGTCGCGCTCGGCGGTCTGGAGGAGTACGTTCCCACGGGCGACGCCTGGCTGGACGAGAGCACCCCGAAGGCCGCGGTGCCCCGAGGGTACTCCCGCCTGAGCGCCCAGGTCCGCCCCCGCCTCGCGGACGCGGCCCGGAGCGACGGGCTGCCGCTCGTGACCCTTCGGATGGGGCTGATCTACGGTTCGTCCGGTTGGTTCCCCGCGTTCGTCGACCGGATCCGGCGCGGCCGGGGGATCGTCGTCGGCCCGGGGACGAACTTCGCCTCGCTCGTGGCGGCGTCCGACGTCGGGGCCGCGATCCGCGCCGCCGTGGAGGTGGCCCCCGTCGGAGAGGAGTTCCTGGTGGTCGACGACCGGCCGGTTCGGCAGACCGAGTGGCTCGCCTCCCTGGCCGACGCCGTCGGAGCGGAGCGTCCGCACCGCTCGGTGCCCCGGTGGCTCGCCTCGCTGGTCGGAGGAACGGTCAACGTGGAGACGTTCGCCTCGTCCCGGCGCGCCCGGAACCGGGCGATGAAAGAGCGACTGGGAGTCCCTCTCCGCTTCCCGACGCACGAGGCCGGGTTCCGGGCCGCCCTCTCCTCCGAACCTCAGGTCCCGGCTGCCTGACTCGAACAGGCGACCTGAGGATCTCCACGGGGGCCGCCGGTTTCCCGGCAGTCTCGCCTACAGTCCCCCGCTCTACCACTGAGCTAAGCCGGGACGAGTCGAGGAGCGGAACTCGGACTATAAACTCTGCGTCGCGACGCGGAGGTTCCGACGCGGTCCGCGGGCCGTCAGTCCCGGACGGCCACCTCCGGGGCCGGGAGCGAACGGTGCGGGTCTAGCGGTATTTAACGGCCGACCCCCTCGGCGGCGTTCGTGCAGCCGTCGCCGTGGTCCGCC
>JASHWW010000173.1 GCA_030043855.1 Thermoplasmata archaeon | reverse complement strand
CGATGCCGAGGGGCAGATCCTGGCGTACGACATCGAGGCGATGATCGACGGCGGCGCGTGGAGCTCGTTCGGGACCGTCACGACGTACTACAACGGCGTCCTGTCGATGGGGCCGTACCGGGTGCCGAACTTCCGCTACAAGGGCCGGCGCGTCTACACCACGAAGCCTCCGTCCGGCGCGATGCGGGCGCACGGGGGCACCAACCTGCGCTACTCCATCGAGCTCGCGTTGGACGAGCTCGCCGAGCGCACGGGGATCGACCCGTTCGAGCTCCGACGGCGGAACGCACTCGCGGCCGGGGCGACGACCGTGAACCAGTTCCACATCGGGTCAACGTCGTTCGTCGACTGCCTGACCGCCGCCCGGGAGCGGAGCGGGTGGGACGCGAAGTTCCGCCGCCTCCCGTACGGGCGCGGCGTCGGCCTCGGCTGCGGCTTCTACATCTCGGGGTCGAACAGCCCGATCCACTTCACGCCGAAGATGCCGCAGTCGACCGTCCACCTGAAGGTCGACATGGACGGCGGGATCGCGGTGCATTCGATGCAGGCCGACATCGGCCAGGGGTCGAACACGCTGCTCGCCGCGATCGTCGCGGAGGTGCTCGGGGTCGACCTCGATCGGGTGCACGTCCAGCGGGTCGACTCCGACGTGAGCCCGATCGACCTCGGCTCGTACTCGAGCCGGGTCACGTTCATGATGGGGAACGCCGCCCGCTCCGCAGCGGAGCAGTTGACGGCGATGCTCCTCGAGGCCGCGGCGGAGATCGTCGGCGTCCCCGTCGCGGAGATGGAGGTGGGGCACGAGCAGTATCGGGTGCGCGGCGCGCCCGAGCGGTCGGTCCCGTTCCTCGAGGCCCTGCATCGGGCGATGGAGACCCGCGGGGCCCTCACGGCGAGCGGGAGCTTCCAGACGAAACCGATGGGCGGCTCGTTCAAGGGCGCCCGCGCCGGGACGGCCCCCGCGTACTCGTTCGCGGCGTACGTGGCGGAGGTCGAAGTCGACGTCGAGACCGGCGAGTACCGGGCCGTGAAGATCTGGGCCGCCTTCGACTGCGGCCGACCGCTGAACCGGCTCGCGGTCGAGGGCCAGATCGAGGGGTCGATCCACATGGGGCTCGGCCAGCTGATGGGCGAGTCGATGAACTACCGCGGCGACCGGCTGCTGAACCCGTCGCTCCTCGAGTACAAGATCCCGATGCCGCAACAGATGCCCGAGGTCGAGATCCTCCTCGTGGGGCGGGACGACCCCGACGGCCCGTTCGGGGCGAAGGAGGCGGGCGAGGGTCCGCTCATCGCGACGCTCCCCGCGGTCGGGAACGCGCTCTACGACGCCATCGGCGTTCGGTTCCACGAGCTGCCGATCACCCCGGACCGGGTCGTGCGCGGGATCGACCAGCGCCGGGCGGCCGGGCACGCGTGGAAGGGGAACTGACCCGATGCATCTGGACCCGTTCGAGCTCCACCGGCCCGCGAGCGTCGACGAGACGGTCCGCCTCGCGCACGACCTCGCCGGTCGGTTCGACTACCTCGCCGGCGGGACCGACCTGTTGCCGAACTACAAGATGCATCTCAACCTCCGCCCGCATCTCATCGCGCTCGAGGACGTCCCCGAGCTGCGGGGGCACGCACCCGACCGCATCGGGGCGATGTGCCGGCTCGCCGACCTCGAGGCGGACGCGACGTTCCTCGGGCGATACCCGGTGCTCGCGGACGCCGTCCGCGAGGTCGCCACGCCGCTCGTCCGGGCGAGCGGCACCGTGGGGGGCAATCTGCTCGTGGAGACCCGGTGCTTCTTCTTCAATCAGAGCTACTTCTGGCGGGCGAGCCTCGGCTTCTGCCTGAAGGCCGACGGGACCGAGTGTCACGTCGTGCCGCAGAAGGAGAAGTGCTACGCGACGTTCTCGGGGGACCTCGCCCCGGCGCTGATGGCGCTGGACGCGGAGGTCGAGACCGCGGGGCCCGAGGGTCGCCGGCGTCGGCCGATCGGGGAGCTGTACGACGCGAAGGGAGACGGGATCCGCCGGGTGACCCTCGCCCCGGGCGAGCTCGTCGTCGCGATCCATCTGCCCGCCGAGGCGGCCCGCCGCCGCGGCCGCTACAAGAAGCTCCGGGTCCGCCCGTCGTACGACTTCCCCGAGCTCGGGGTCGCCGTCGCGGGGGTCTGGGACGGCGCGCGCGTCGACGCGTTGCGCCTGGCCGTCGGCGGGGTCGACCCGCACCCGCGACGCTTCGACGATCTCACCGACGCGCTGGTCGGCGGGACGCTCGGCGACGATCGCGTCCGGGCCCTCGGGGAGGAGGTCGCGCGTCGGGTGCGCCCCGTCCACAACACCTTCCTGCAAGCCGACTACCGCCGCCGGATGGTCGCCGTCTACGTCCGCCGCGCCCTCGCCGAGGCGCGCGCGCCGGGGGCCGGATGAAGCACGGGGTCGAGTTCGCCCTGGTCCCGCTCGCCGACCTGAAGGAGCACGAGGAGATCGACGCCCGGGACGTGGGGAAGCTCGTGCGCGACATCCGCGCGCGGGGCGAGTTTTCCAATCCGATCTGGGTGGCGCGCGGCTCCTGGGTGATCCTCAACGGGCACCATCGGGTCGCGGCCCTCCGCCGTCTCGGCGCCGAGCGGGTCGCCGCCTGGGTGTTCGACTACCACGGGCCCGCGCTGCTGCTCGACCGCTGGTCGCCCGGCCCTCCGATCCCGAAGGCGGAGGTCGAGCGACGCGCGCTCGCGGGGACGCCGTTCCCGCCGAAGACGACCCGGCATATCCTCACGGTCGACCTGCCCGAGCGGTCGACGCCGCTCGCCGAGCTGATGCCGCGGCCGGACGGCCGCGCGGGTCACCCGCGCGCGCCGGGCCCGTCGCGCCGCCCGGACACGCGGGCGTCGCGCTCGGGATAGGGGAGCGGCAGCGACCCTTCGGCGAACCGCCGGATCGTCTCGGCGAGCAGCGCCACCTCGAGCGGTCGCAGGCGGTCCCGCAGGGTCTCGGGGGTCTCCCCGGCGGCGACCGGGATCCGGTCCTGCGCGATCGGGGGTCCGCCGTCCACGTCGCCGGTGACGAGATGCACCGTCGCACCGGTCTCCCGTTCGCCGGCCGCGAGCACGGCCCGGTGGACGCGGGGCCCGTACATCCCGGGACCGCCGTACTTCGGGAGGAGCGAGGGATGGACGTTGATCGCCCGGCCCCGCCAGCGCTCGACCCAGTCGGGCGGCAGGATCGTGAGGAAGCCCGCCAGGACGACCAGCTCGGCGCCCTTCGCCTCGAGCTCGCGGGTCAGGTCGCGCGACCAGCGGGCCGGATCGACGCCGTGCGTCGGCAGGACGATCGTCGGGAGGCCGCGACGCCGCGCCCGCTCGATCGCCGGCGCGTGCGGGCGGTCCGCGACCACGAGCGCGATCCGGGCCGGCAGGTGGTCGCCGCCGACCAGCTCCGCCAGGGCCTCGAGCGTCGTCCCCTCGCCGGAGACGAGGATCGCGATCGGGAGGTGACGGGCCACGGCGCTCCGACGAGCGGGCGGTCGCAGATGACGGTGGCGGGGCGCTAGAGCATCACGCGGAGATTCAGCTTCTCCGTGAGCTCCTTGTACCGGTTCCGGATCGTCACCTCGGTGACGCCGGCGACCTCGGCCACTTCCCGCTGCGTGCGGCGCTCCCCGCACTGTACGGAGGAGATGTAGATGGCTGCGGCGGCCACGCCGGTCGGGCCTCGACCGCTCGTGAGCTCGCGCTCGGTCGCGAGCTTGAGGATTTCGTTGGCCCGCGTCTGGACCTCACCTTTGAGTTTGAGCTCGGAGCAGAAGCGCTGGATGTAGTCCTGGGGGCGCGTGGGCAGGAGCTTCAGCTTGAGCTCTCGCGTCATGAACCGGTAGGTTCGCCCGATCTCCTTGCGTCCGATGCGCGATTTGCTCGCGATCTCATCCAGCGTCCGGGGAACGTTACACTGCCGGCAGCTTCCGTAAAGCGACGCCGCGACCACTCCCTCGATCGAGCGGCCACGGATCAGGTTTCTCGAAACCGCCTTCCGGTAGATCATCGCCGCCGTCTCCCGAACGTTCCGGGGAAGCGCCATGCTGGAGGCGAGCCGATCCAGTTCCGCGAGCGCGAACGCCAGGTTGCGCTCGGTCGCGTTCGAGACCCGGATCCGGCGCTGCCACTTTCGGAGCCGGTAGAGCTGGGCCCGGTTGCGGGTCGGGATCGATTTTCCGTACGGGTCCCGGTTCTTCCAGCCGATCTCCGTGGAGAGACCCTTATCGTGGATCGTGAGCGTCGTGGGGGCGCCGGTACGTGTGCGCTTCTCGCCCTGTTCCGCGTCGAAGGCGCGCCACTCGGGACCCTGGTCGATCATTCCCTCTTCGAGAACGAGGCCGCACTCGTCGCAGACGAGCTCTCCCCGTTCATAGTCCCGGGTCAGGTGCGTCGACCCGCAGTTGGAACAACGGGTCGGTAC
>JASHWW010000172.1 GCA_030043855.1 Thermoplasmata archaeon | reverse complement strand
GCGGCCGGCGGCGTGACCGGGGGCGCTCGCTCAGCCCGGCGCCGGGCCGCTCCGTCGAGCGGGCGAGGCCGGGGGGTGCGGTGCGAGGTTGTGCCGAGCGAGGGCGGCGGGCGTGGGGAATCGACGTCCGCAGAGCCCGCAGACGAACCCCGGAGTGTGCGCCTCCGGGTTCAGCTCGAGGTCGGCGTCGGGCGGCGCGTCGCGGTGCGCGGTCCGTAGGTGGGCGATCAGCGCCGCGGCGGATCCCATGGAGGTCCCACAGACGTGGCAGGTCTGTTGCATCGGTCGCTCCCTCCTCGGCGTACCCGTCTCCGACGCCCCCCTTTTGTAGGTATGTCCCGGGCACCGCCCGGTCGCCGGCGATTGTCGGCCGGAAGGGCGTCGAAATCCCCCGATTGTCGAATCTTCGACGACCGCTCCGGTCGCCCACATCGGCAGGCAGATAAGCGATGGGCGACCTCGTTCCCATCACGGGCCTCCCGGGAGTCCGATCCCATGGCGCCGCGTTCGGTGTGCATCAATTCGCAGACCCCTCTCGTCCAGTTCCTGGACGGGCCGGAGGGGCCGGCGCGGCTGCGCGACGGCGTCGACCTGGCCACGCTCCGCGAAGGGGTCGACTTCCGGTACAGTCCGGGCGGCGTCACGCGGATGGTCTACCCGCTGGTCCGTCGGCTGCTCCGCCAGGGCGTGCTCGACGAGGCGCACTGGGTCTCGCTGAACCCCCGCGCCCCGCCGACCGTGCACCTCGGCCCGATGACGCTCCACCACGTCGAGATCGATGCCGAGCGGATGGCCGGGTACGCCGCCGTCAAGGAGTCGATCTGGGGGCGGATCCACGAGCTCGACGGCCGGGACCCGGATCAACTCCTGTTCTGGTCGGAGGCGTTCGCGGCCTACGAGTACTACAACCGTCGGACCACCGAGCTGATCCGTCGGCTCGATGAACGGCAGAACTTCGACACGTTCTACGTCCACGACTTCCAGCAGATGCCCGTCGGCCACATGCTCGGGTCGCTGAAGCCGAAGGTCTTCCGCTGGCACATCCCGCTGGACGCGAGCGCCCTGCCCGAAGAGTGGCTCTCGCTCTTCCGGACGTACCTGCACGGGTACGACATCCTGGTCGCGAGCACGGAACGGTACGCGGCGTCGCTCCGGGCGCTCGCGCCGAACGCGGACGTGGTCCGGTTCTATCCGTACGTGGACCCGGACGACTACGCGCATCCGGAACCCGCAACCGTGGCCGCCGTGGCGGAGCGGCTCGGGATCCCGGCGACCGCCGAGGTCGCCCTGCTCGTCGGGCGGATGGACCCGATCAAGGGGCAGGACGCGGCGATCCGTGCGATGGCGCAGATCGCCGAAGAGTTCCCCCGGCTGCACCTCGTCCTCGTCGGGAACGGGAGCTTTTCCGGTTCTCGGTCCGGGCTCGGGCTGTCGAAGTCGGCCCGCTGGCGCGCGCACTTGGAGGCCCTCGTACGAGAGTCGGGCCTCGAAGGACGCGTGATCTTCACCGGCCACGTCCCGCAGTCGGACCTGGACGCGCTGTTCGAGCGCTGCCGATTCTCGCTCCTGCCGTCGGTCCGCGAAGGGTTCGGCCTGGTCACCGTCGAGAGCTGGCTCCACCACCGGCCGACGATCGTGACGGACCGGGCGGGGATCGCCGAGCTCCTCCACGACGGGGAGAACGCGCTCGTGTTCGATGCCGACGATCCGACGTCGTTGCCGAAGGCGATGCGTCGCCTGCTCGGCCGACGCTCGGGGCCGCTCCTTCGGCGTCTGGCCGACGGCGGCTACGCGACCTCGCAGGTCTGCTCGGTCGAGGCGGCCGAGCGCGCGGAGCGGGCCCTGCTGGCCCCGCCGCTGGAGGCGTGATGGTCGACCTCGGTACGTTCCTCGGATGGTTCGCCCCGTACGAGTCGGCGGTCGCGACCGCCGTCGCGACGGTGCTCGTCGCGCTCCTCCTGGGCGAGATGGTCGGGCGGCTGATGCGTCGCAGCAACCCGCAGATGGCGCTGGCGGCCCGCCGGCTCGGGATCGTCGTGGTCGGGTTGATCGGGGGCACGCTGACCCTCCAGGCGCTCGGGGCGAGCCCGGACGTCCTGCTGGTCGCCATCGGGCTGTTCGGCGCGGCGATCCTGATCGCGCTGCGCGAGCCGCTCGGGAACTACGGCGCGAAGTTCTTCTCCGACATCTACACGCCGTTCAAGGTCGGCGACACGATCCGGGTCCAGGGCGTCGCGGGGAAGGTCCTCGAGATCAACGCGATGACGACCGTCCTCCTCTCCGAGGAGGAGCAGCTGATCTCCGTCCCGAACGTGGCGCTGGTCCGCGACGTCGTCGTCAATACGTCGCCGCAGGCGTGGCGCGAGATCACCGTCCCCGTGGCGGTCGCGAGCACCGTCGACCTCCCGACGTTCGAGAGCGAGCTGCGCAAGTCGCTGGCAAAGTTGCGGACCCGGCTCGACCCGCGGTTCCCGCCGTTCCTCACGACGAAGGCGCGGAGCGCGCAATCGACCGACGTGCTCCTGACGGTGATGCTCCGCCGCCCCGAGGACCGTGAGGCGATGACCGTCGAGGTCAACCAGCGGGTGACCGAGGTCCTCCAGCGAGTCCGCGCCGCGCGCGGGTGAGGTCGCCGCCTACGCGCGGCGGGCGGCGAGCGCGCGGCCGACGTCCATCCACGTCATCTCGGGCGGGCGAACGTCGTCCTGCCAGAGGGCCCCGATCACCTCGCCCAGGTGGTGCGCCTCTTCGAGCGTCACCTGGAGCACCGCGTCGCGCACCGTGTGGCGGCCGGGCATCCACGGGGCGCGGCAGCTCCGACCGAGCGAGGGCGGCGTGAACGTCGCCGCGGTCCGGTCGACCTCGGCCCAGACCCGACGCGCGTAGGTCGCGAATCCGGCCCAGTCGGTCGGATGACGGCTCGGGTCGCGGAAGAGGCGCGCGAGCTCGCGGTTGCGGCCCCGCACGAGGTACACGAGCCAGACCTCGTGCACGTTCAGGACGTGGACGAGCGTGTCGAACAGGCTCTCGTGGCCGATCCCCCGGCGGCGGCTCGCCTGCCGCCACGGGAGTCGACGGATCCGCCGGGCGTACCGATCGAACACCGCGCGGTCGTAGGCGAGGATCGCGCGGGCATCGTCCGGCGAGAGCCGGAGGGTCCGCGCCATCGCCCCGTCTCAGCGGGAACCGGTCTTGCGCTCGGGCGTGCCGATGAACGGCATCCCCTGGACCCGGCGGGCGACCTCGGCGGCGGGGAGCCGGCGCAGCTCCGCGTCCGGTTCGAGGATCGCGACGTCGAGCGCTTCGGGCTGGAACGGGGTCGGGGACCCCTCCGCGACCGCCTGCACCGCGAGCTTGAACGCGCCGTCCTCGGACAGGTGTTCGGTCAGCTTCTCCTCGAGGAAGTCGGCGACCGCCCGCCGGTTGCGGCCGATCGCGTACGCCTTCCAGCCGATCGTCGCCCCGCTCGGGTCGAGCTCGAGCAGGCCGGGCGTCCGCCCGGTGAACCCGCCGAGCAGCAACGAAACCGCGAACGGTCGCGTGCCGCCGAACTGGGTGTACTGCTGCAGCAGGGTGCCGAGGGCGTGGCCGAGGAGCGTGTAGGGGGCGGGCTCGCCGTAGGTGAGCCGGTGGCGCTGGGTCTCGACGCGCAGGAACTCGACCAGCACGCGCGAGTCCGCGATCAGTCCGGCCGTCACGCAGCCGAGACCGGTGTCGATCGCGAAGCTCTTCTCGATCGAGCCCGCCTCCGCGAGCGAGCTGACGGGAAGGTTCCGGTAGGCGACGAACACGATCCCCGTGTCGTAGGTCACCGCGACCGCGGTGCCTCCCATCTGGATCGCCTGGAGGGCGTACTCGACCTGGAACAGCCGACCGTCCGGCGAGAAGACGGTGCTCGCCCGGTCGTACGCCATCTGGCCCGGTTGCATCTCCATCGACGTTCTGCCTCCCGAACGCTCGCGCCGAGCCGGGCGGGGGATTTGAGATTGAGCCTCGCTGCCTTCCTCCGCCCCACTTGGTGGCGTCGGACCACCGCGTGCGGCCGGCGTCGGGCGGTCGACGCCGTCGGGGGCCCTCGGAAACCATTATCCTCGGGACTCCTCGTCGCCCCGGACCCATGGACCCCTTCGCGCTCCATCAGCTGCCGATGGCGTCGAGCCACCGGGGGTCGCTGTCGGAAGCGTGCGACCAGTGCGCCCAGGGGCGGAAGATGGTCCTGTTCGTGACCGGGGTCTGTCGGTTCCGGTGCTTCTACTGCCCCGTCTCCCCGACCCGCAACCAGAAGGACGTCGTCTACGTCAACGAGCGGCGCGTCCTCGGAGACGCCGACGTTCTCGACGAGGCGCGTGCGATCGATGCGGCCGGGACCGGGATCACGGGCGGCGACCCGCTCGGCGTCGTCGACCGCGTCGACCACTACGTGCGGCTGCTCAAGCACGAGTTCGGGCCGGAGCACCACATCCATCTGTACACGCACGAGCCGAACGCGGAGAAGCTCCAGCGCCTGGCGGCGGCGGGCCTCGACGAGTTCCGGCTCCACATCCCGCACTATCTGTGGGGGCCGCTGTCCGGCGACGGCGGCGCCTACCGTCACGTGCTCGAGGAGGCGCCGAAGTGGGGCATCCGGCGCGGCGTCGAGATCCCTGTTCTGCCCGAGAAGGAGGCCGAGCTGCGCCGTCTCCTTCTCGCGCTGGACCGGATCGGCGTCGACTTCGTCAACCTGAACGAGCTCGAGTTCTCGGAGACGAACGAAGCGAACCTGCACGCCCGGTCCTACCGGGT
>JASHWW010000171.1 GCA_030043855.1 Thermoplasmata archaeon | reverse complement strand
GTCCAGGAGCTGGGAGATGGAGCCCGCGTCCACCTGCTCGCGGCCGCGGGGGCCGAACGTTCGCAACCAGCTGTCGAGATGTACGTCCAGCACGGGAGGGACGCTATCCGGACGGTGGTAGAAGGAGTTTGCTGGCCCACCTTTCGGCCTCCCGTCCGACGGCTTGATGGGGGTCGACGTCTCCCGAGGCCGGTGCGGCGATCGGCCTACTTCGTCTGCACGGACGCGCGCGTCCGACACCTCGACTCGTCCGTCCGGATCCTCCGGGTGCTCGGGCTCCGGATCCACGCCCGGACGCGGATGCGAGACGGGACCCGGATCGTGTGGTTGCGCGACCCGGTCACCGGGCAACTGCTGGAGTTGTTCGAGCTGTCCCCGCGATCCCCGATCTCCGAGCCGCTCCCACGGTCCCCCCGGAACGACCGCGCGGTCGTGTTCGGCGTTCGCGAGGTGGAACCGATCGTCCGCCGACTAGAGACCGCCGGCGCCCGGGTCGTCGCCCGGTTCGACCAAGGTTCCGCACGGTTCGTCTTTCTGCGGGATCCGAACGGCATCCGGATCGAGCTGGTCGCGTGGCGTTCCGGATCGCGCCGTCCGGAGGATCCGCCGTTGCTCTCCCTGGTCCGGCGCCGGCGACCGCGTCGCCGCGGATGATCGCGCCGCTCAGTCGGTCCGGTTCGACAGGATGAACTCGTTCCCGTCCGGGTCGGCGATGACCGCCCGCAGGAAGCTGCCCACCGGCGACTCGACCGTCATCGGGGGGACGACGATCGTGCCGCCCCGGCGCTCGATCTCGCGGCACGCCGCGGCCGGGTCCGACGCGCGGAAGACGATGCCCGAGACGGTCCCGGGCTCGCGGCCGTCCTCGCCCGGCCGCATGACGTGCATCGTCAGCAGCGTCCGGGAGTCGGGCAGGGCATAGACGATCCGCTGCGCCTTCTCGTCGTACATGAGCTCCTTCAGGCCCAGGACCTCCCCGTAGAACCCGCGCACCTTCGCCGGGTCCCGGATGTGGAGGGTCACCGAGTGCAGTCCCTCGACGATCGCGGTCATGGCGCCGCCACGCGGCGGACCGATTTAGGGTCGCCCGGGGCCTACGGCTTCGGCGGGGTCCCCGGCCCGGTGGGAGGCGACGCTCCGCCCGGCCCCGGCGCAAATCCGACGCCGAACAGTGCGCCCTGGCTCACGACGTGGCCGGTGAAGCCGGTCACTATCCGGTCGATCCCCATGACCAGCAGCGCGAAGGCGAGCAGGAACACCAGCAGGAACAGACCGAGGGCCGGATCTGCCAGCACGACCAGTGCGAGCGCGATCGAGATCAGTCCGACGATCACGGCGAAGGCGCGGTACCAGGTGGGAAGCAGCGTCGACATCGCGGTCATGGTTGTCCCGGGCCCGGGGAACATCTCCGGTATGAAGTGTTTTCGACCCCGGGGGCGGACCGGGGATCGAGCGGCGGTTCTCCCGGTCGGGGTTATGCGACACCGGGGCTGTGTCGCGCCATGGTGAACGTGGTCGACGCGGGGGCGAAGTTCGACGCCCCGATCGACGTCGTCTGGGAGTACATCTTCGGCGGAACCGGGCACGACGCCGCCCATCGCACGACGCGCGCGGCGAAGTTCAAACTCCTCTCGAAGGATCCGATGATCCTCCGGTACTCGGCGGAGAGGAGGTACGGTCGTCGGTGGATCCGGGAGACGATGCGGATCACGTTCTTCCCGCCCGTGGCCACGGTGCAGGAGCTGCTCGACGGGCCGCTCGCGGGGTCGAAGTGGACCTACGTTTACACTCCCCGAGGACGGACGACGGGCATCGACGCCTTCGGAGAGTTCCGGTCGAAGACCCTTCCCACGGGCCGGCTCCGGAGCCACGCGCTCCGGTTCCTCGCGAACGAGTTCGACGAGGACGCGCCGCACGTGCGGCGCCTCGCCGCCTCGAAGCGGAAGCGGTAGACGGTCGGGCATCCTCGCGATCCCGGAGGGCTCCATGCAGAGGTGCGACTGGGCGTCCCTGGACGACCCGCAGATGCGCGAGTACCACGACTCCGAGTGGGGGGTCCCCGTGCACGACGATCGCCGGCACTTCGAGTTCCTGGTGCTCGAGGGAGCCCAGGCCGGCCTCAGCTGGTCGACGATCCTGCACAAGCGGGACGGGTATCGACGCGCGTTCCGCGGCTTCGACCCGGCCGTCGTCGCGCGCTTCGGACCCGCGGACGTCCGGCGCTTGGTGCAGGATCCGGGGATCGTCCGGAACCGGTTGAAGATCGAGTCCGCGATCCGGAACGCCCGGGCGTTCCGGGAGGTGCAGCGCGAGTTCGGAAGCTTCGATGCCCACGCCTGGAGCTTCGTGGGGGGTGCGCCGAAGCAGAATCGGTGGACGTCCAGGACCGGGCTCCCGGCCACCTCCCCGGAGTCCGACCGGTTCAGCGCCGACCTTCGCCGGCGCGGGTTCTCCTTCGTCGGTTCCACGATCGTCTACGCCCACATGCAGGCGGTCGGCATGGTGAACGACCACCTGGCCCACTGCTACCGCCGTCGGGAGCTCGCGAGCCGCCGACCGAAGCGATCCCGACGCTAATCCGCGACGACCGGACGGGCCCGATGTCGACGCGATCCCCCACGATCCGAATCCGCCGGGCGACCGCGGACGACGACCGGGGCGTCCTCGCGTGCCTCCGCGACGCCTTCGCGCCCTATCGACGACGGTACACACCGGCGGCGTACGCCGCGACCGTGTTGACCGAAGCGACGCTCCGTCGCCGGCGCGGGATCATGGAGGTCTGGGTCGCGGTCGAGCCGCGAGGAACGGTCGTGGGGACGGTCGCGGTGAAGCGGGTCTCCCCCGGCCACGTCCATCTGCGCGGGATGGCCGTCCGTCCCGAGCATCAGGGGACCGGGATCGCGGCCCGGCTGCTTCGAAGGGCCCTTCGATCGGCCCGAGAGACGGACCACCAACGGGTGACGCTCGAGACGACGCTCCCGCTGTGGCGTGCCGAGCGGTTCTACCTTCGCCACGGCTTCCGCCGGACCGGCCGGACCCGACGATGGGCGGGGATGACGCTGGTCGAGTTCGAGATCACCGCGCCCCGGTCCCGGGTGGGATCTCGGGGTCGACGTCGAAGTCGAGCCAATCGACGAACGGCGGGGCGACGTCGATCTGCCAGAGCATCGCGACGAACTCCCCCAGGTGAGCGATCTCGTCGACCGCCGCGTGCTGCACGATCCGGTCGAACCGCCGGGTGAGCGGCTCCGACGCGTCGAACGTGACGGATCGGACGAGGTCGGAGTCCGACAGTCGGGCGAGACGCGCGCGCGTCAACGTCGTAACGCGATCGTTGTCCGCGACGACCGCCTCGATGTCGCGGTAGTCCACGGGCTTTCGATCCGGAGTGTTCGCCAGGGCGCCCCCCTCGAGCGCGATCTGCCACCAGCCCTCCTCGACGTCGAGCATGTGGAGGAAGACGGCCAGCATCGACCCCCAGCTGACGCGACGGTCCTCCGCGAACCGCTCCCAGCCGACGGTGCGGAACGTCTCCAGGAACCGTCGGCGGCTTTCGGCCAGATAGGCGTAGACCCGGCGGATCTCTCCGACGTCCGTCATGACCGGTGCCGGCGAACCCGCGCGGGGGGAAGAGCGAGCCGTCCGTGCGCCCCGAGGAGTTTCAGCATCTCGAGGGTCTGGCACCCCTCCCACTCGAACTGCGTAATCGGGGTCCAGATCGGGAAGTGGACCGCCCAGCCCCCGTCGGCGCGCTGCGACCGCTCGACCAGAACGAGGTTCCGCTCGATCTCCTCGACCGTGAACAGCCTTCGCGACCGGAGCCCGGGCGTCGGCGAATAGTCGAGGGGTCGGAAGCTCTCCCCCTCGGCATTCAACCGCAGGTCAACGACCTGGGGGGCCCGAACTCCGGGCCGCAGACGCTCGAGCGTCTCCTCCGCACGCGCCCGGTCGGGGACGTGGTCGAGGAAGGCCAGGACGACCCGCAACTCGTACGGGTTCACGTCCGTCCATCGGTCGATGCGCGACCAGCACCATCGGGTGGCGCGGTCGAGCCAGGGGGTCCGGATCCGATTGCGATGCAGGTACGCGGCAAGCCCGGCGGTGGGATTGAGCGAGCCCCGAGGCCGCCCGGGCCCTGTTTCCCACCACGGCGCGTGGGGAGCGCCGGCCGCCTCTCGAAAGACGAACGGAATCCCTCCCCCCGGCGCCCACGCCCGATCGAGCCAACGGAGGATCCCTCGCAGGACCGGGCCGTGCACCTCGCCGACCTCGTCGAGGAGGCCCAGGGCGGTCCAGACCGGGATCGGTTCGCTCTCGGGGCCCCGCAGGTCCGGTTCGAGCGCGTGGCCGAATCCGCCGTCCTCGTTCCGGTACCCGTCCAGCACGGCGAGGATCGGTCGCGACGATCCTCGCTCGAACAGGTACGCACACCGGAGCCGCTCCAAGAGTCGGGCGTTCTTCGCGAGGAACGTCGAGGCGGAGCGACGGATCGCTTCCCCCGAGGACCGGGAGCGGGGTCGGTCGGACATCGGTCGACGACGCCTCCACCTCCCGGCAGGGCAAGAAGCCCCCGGGAGGGGATGAAACGCCCCCGGCCGACGGGCCGGGGCGAGTCGGCAACGGGAGCCCTGAAGTGGACCGGACGCTCGGGGGGAGCACGAAGCTTCGGACGTTGGGCCGCACGGGCGTGCTCGTGAGCGAGCTCTGTCTCGGGACGATGACCTTCCACTGGAAGGCGGACGAAGCAACCAGCCACCGCATGCTCGATCGCTTCTTCGACGCGGGAGGGAACTTCGTCGACACGGCCAACGTCTATTCGGAGGGGAAGTCCGAGGAGATCCTCGGCCGGTGGCTGGTGGGCCGCGACCGGGCCGACGTCGCGCTGGCGACCAAGGCGCGGTTCCGGACCGGCGACGGACCGAATCGGGTCGGGCTCTCTCGCAAGCACCTGCTCCGGGCGGTGCAGGACAGCCTGCGCCGACTGCAGACCGATCACATCGACCTCCTCCAGGTGCACGCCTGGGACCCGCTGACGCCGCTCGAGGAGACCTTCGGGACGCTCCACCGCCTGGTGGAGGACGGGGCCGTCCGGTACATCGGGGTCAGCAACTACCGGGCCTGGCAGTTCGAGCGGGCGCTGCAACTGTGCCGCGCCCGCGGCTGGAACGAACCCGTCAGCCTGCAACCGCAGTACAGTCTCCACGCCCGGGCGACCGAGTTCGAGCTGGTACCGATGTGCGTCGCGGAGCGGATCGCGATCCTCCCGTGGAGCCCCCTCGCCGGCGGCTTTCTCTCCGGCAAGTACGTCCAGGGCGTGCGGTCGCCGCCCCCCGGGACCCGGATCGCGGAGGCGCAGGACGTGGAGTTCTACGCGCGGCGATTCGAGAACGCGCGGTCGGCCCGGATCATCGCCGCGCTCGACGACGTCGCTCGCGCGACCGGGCGGACGCACGCCCAGGTCGCCCTCAATTGGCTCCTCGGTCGTCCCGGAGTCACGGCGCCGATCCTCGGGGTGCGGTCGCTCGAGCAGCTCGAGGAGAACCTCGGCGGGTCCGGTTGGGCGCTCACCGCCGATCAGGACGCGGCGCTGACGCGGGCGAGCGAGCTCGACGTGACCTATCCGTACGATCTCCGCGCCGAGGAGCAGCAGACCTCCGACCGGAAGCTGCCGTGAGCCTCCGCCAGCGGAAGGCGGTACTCCGGTGGCGCTCGAGGGAAAGCTCGCCCTGAAGGGGCGACCTCTCCAGATCGTAGCGGCCCCGCCGGGCTTCCCACTCAGCTCCCGTCGGTCGGGCGGTCCCGACGACGCCCTCCTGGTGTTCGTCCACGACCGAGCGGAACTCGATCGACATCAGCAGCAGATCGTGCGGACGGCCGGGGTCGACCAGCTCACCTGGGTGGCGTACCCGAAGGCGGGACAGCTCGGGACCGACCTTACCCGAGGTCGCCTGGCGGCCGCTCTCGCCCCCTTTGGCATTCAACCGGTCACCCAGATCGCCCTCGATCCGGTCTGGAGCGCGCTCCGGTTCCGCCCGTCGACGACCCCCTGAGCCCGGTTCGACGGCGAGAACCGCCGTGGCGGCGATCGGGCGGCATCGACGAGCTCATCCGAGGGTGGGGTTCCGCCAGCACTCGATGCTCTCGACCCCCGAGCTGGTCACCCTGGTCGGCTCGGTCTCGGCCGTGCTGACGACCGCGGCGTTCGTCCCGCAGGTGCTGCGCGTCTGGCGATTGCGGGACGCGAGAGACATCTCCTACCTCACGTTCGTGATCTTCTCGGTCGGCCTGGTCGGCTGGGTGACCTACGGCGTCCTGGTCGGCTCGATCCCGATCGTCGCGGCGAACGCCCTGACCCTCGGCCTCGCCCTCACGATCCTCGGACTCAAGGTCAAGTTCGACCGAGCGGCGGCCACCGCCGTCCACTGACCCACCGGCGTGACGCGAGCTCAGCGACGCTTCGCGACCAGCTCGACCAGGTTCCCGTCCGGGTCCCGGACGATCGCCGCGCGGTTCGAACCGGCGTCGTGAGGCGCCTGAACGACGGGGGCACCGGCGGCGGTCATCGTCGCGAACGAGTTGTCGACGTTGTCCGTCCAGACCACCAGCACCATGGCGGGGGCCCCGGGCGTCGCATCGACCCCGTGGACGCGCTTGGCGGCCTCGACCGTGCCGAGGCCGAGCGTGAACCCCTGGATCTGGAGTTCGATGTGGGTCGGGGTACCGGTCTTGGGGGTCCGGAAGGTCTCCCGGAACCCCATCAGGTCCCGGTAGAATCGGATCCCCGCCTCGATGTCGTTCGTGTAGAGATTGACGAGCGCATCCTCGAACATCGCGCCCCGAAGCGAGGGTCGCCTGAAACTCCTTCGCGGGCCCGGTGTTCTCCCCCGACTCGCGGGCGGCGCTTCAGTACTCCCCGGCCAGCCGCTGCGTCGCCGTGAAGTTGATCAGCGGTCCGGAGAGGAGGTTCGCATTGCTCATCATCGCGAGGGCTCCGCCGTCGGTCCGGACGACCACCTCGACCAGACCGATGCTCACCACGGTCCCCTTCACCCCGCTGAACTGGATCGAGTCGCCGATGTGCAGGAACCGCTGGCGGATCAGGATGAACCCGGCCAGGATGTTCTGGAGCGTCGTCTGGAGGGCGAGGGTGACCGCGATCCCGGCCACCGCCGAGACGGTCAGCGCCGACAGGAAGCTGAACGTCCCGAGGATCGCCGCGGCCTCCGCGACGACGATCGCGACCCAGATGATCGTGATCACGACCCGCAGGGTGCGGACGACTAGCGGGGAGCTCCCGCGCCGTTTCGCGAAGTTGCCGGCCCAGCCGCTCAGGAAGATGCCGACGGCGGCGGGCACGACGATGAAGAGGAGGACGCGAATCGCCAGAGCCTCGGTGACCAGCACGGGCGTCCCTTCGGGCCGGGGACCATGGCGAGCTCGATAAAGCCCCGCCTCCGGGCCCGTACCCGGAGCAAACGAAGCGCGACGGCGCGGTTCCCGACCGATCCGGGAGAGCGCGGGGGACGGGACGGCCGCGCTATCCGTCGTGCGGAGACCGGAGGTCCCGCCCCGATTCCAGCAGCGATTTCAGGTTCATCGCGAAGTAGGTCCACCCCCATTCGGCGCCACCGTAGAGGTCGGTCCACTCCTCGCTCTTCGGGAACCCTTCGTGCTCGACGTGCAGGATCGTGCCGTCGTCCTTCGGTTCCACGAGGAGTCGGAACACCGTGCCAGTGAGGGAAATCCCGGGCCACGACCAGGCGAAGGCGATCTCCCGTCCCGGCCGGAAGGCCACGAGCGTGCCGGTATGGGTCGGGCCGCCGGACCAGCCCAGTCGGTACTTCCCTCCCGGTCGGGGGTCGACCTCGGCGACGTCGGCGAGCCAGCGCACGAGCATCTTCGGATCGCTCACCGCCTGGAAGGTCCGCTCGGGCGGGGCGTGGATCCAGTATTGATGGTTCAGCGTGCGTGTCTCTTCCTTCGACATCCGATCTCCGGTGACTTCTCCTGACGATTCGGTCAGTCCTCGGGGTTGATCGTGATCACGTTCCCGTCCGGGTCGGAGATCCGGGCGAACATCCCCACGGTCGCTTCGTCACCGGGAGTTCGAAGACCACGCCCCCCTCGGCCAGCCTCCGACACTGGGCCCGAAAGTCGCCCCGGAGGTGGAACGTGATCCCCTGGTTCCCCGGACTGAGCTCCTCACCGATCTCGGGCCCCTCGCAGAGGTGCAGGAGGCCGTTGACCCCTTTGTGCCCGACCGTCACCCAGTGCCCGAGGTCCTGGACGACCTCGAAGCCGAGCTTCGACGTGTACCAGTCGACCGACCGCTTCCGGTCGGCGACGACGATGGTGGTCGCGAAGAAGTAGAGCGGCGGAGGGGCGCTCCGCTTCCGCGCGGGTGTGCGCCTCGGGGCTCGCGGCATCGGTCGGCGTCCGCAAGGGGTCGCGGCTCTTCAGGATTGAGTGCGGTGCAACGTGAGTTGCACCTCGCTCGGGGCGGCGAGAATACGCCTCTTCGGAGCGGCCCGGCGGGCTCCCGCCCGTTGGAATATCTTCGCCCCGGGT
>JASHWW010000170.1 GCA_030043855.1 Thermoplasmata archaeon | reverse complement strand
ACCCGCCGCCTGATCGGGACGCTCGACGAGCGATTCGTGCTGACCCAGATCCTGGCGCAGCCCGAGGAGATCTTCCTCCTCCACGGACGGACGTGGAAAGTCGTCGAGTACCGGGACGGCGAGCTCCTGGTCGAGACCGTCCAGGAGATCGGGCAGGAGCCGCGCTGGGCCGGGGAGGACCTTCCGGTGCCGTTCGACGTCGCCCAGGAGATCGGCCGCCTCCGGAGGACGGGCACGTTCGCGGAGTACCCGATCTCCCCCGAGGATGCGGCCCGGCTGCGGACGCGCACCGAGACGGCCCGGAGCGACGGCAGCCTCCCGACGGACGATCGGCTCACGGTCAGCTCGCGGGGCCGCCTCGTCGTCTACGGGGCCTGCTTCGGCACCCGAACGAACGAGACCCTCGCGCTCGCGACCTCCGGGCTCCTCACGGCGCGGCTCGGCGCTCGGGTCGAGGTCGCCGCGGTGGAGCCGACGTGGTTCGTGCTCGAACTCCCGATCGCGGTCGACCTTCCGACCTTGGTCGACGCGGTCGCCGTCGACCCGGACACCCTCGGTCCGCTCGTCGAGCGGCTCGTGCCGTCGGGTCTCGACTATCGGTGGGTCTTCCTCGCCGTGGCCCGAAAGCTCGGGGTGCTCCCTCCCTCCGCGGACCCGCGCGACCTCCGCACGCTCGAGCCGCTGCTCGCCGCAACCCGGACGAGCCCGCTCGGCGAGGAGACCCTGGAGAAGACGCTGCACGATCGGTACGACCTGACTCACGCCGTCGAGGTCCTCACCCGGATCCGCACGGGGACGATCCGGGTGGAGGCGACCGCCTCCTCGCCGTTCACCGACGGTCCGCTCGAGCGCCTGCAGTGGCGCTCGGTCGCCGAGACTCCACCCCCGACGTTGCTGAAGGCCGTCCGGGAGCGGCTCGAGAAGGAACCGCTCGTCCTCGTCTGCCTGCGCTGCGGGTTCACCCGCACGACGACCCCCTCCCGGTACCGGTCGGAGGGCGGGAGCCGTTGCCTCCTCTGCCACGGGTCGCTGTCAGCCGTCCTCTCGCCCCGTCGGAACGAGGAGATCGAGCGGCTCGCGCGCTACGCCAAGGAGAAGTGGAAGCCGGACCGCCCGGCGGCGGCCCCGGGCGGACGGCGCCGCCGCAAGTCCCGACCGCTCTCCCCCCAGGGCGAGACGCTCGTCCGGTCGGGCTACACGTCCGCCGAACTGCTGGCGCACTACGGGGAACGGGCGCTCCTCGCCCTCGCCGCCCGGGGGATCGGGCCGGAGACCGCGCGCCGGCTGCTGATGCGCCACTACCGCGACGACGATGCGTTCTTCACCGAGATCCTCCGGGCGGAGCGCGCCTACGCGCGCACGCGGGCGTTCTGGGATTGATCGGGGGACTGCAGCGTTCTCACCGCGGCCTCGACGACCGCGCGGGGGGCGTCGGTCCGGAATCCCTCCGGACGGGCGTGGGTCCGGGCCGTCCGGTACCCCGCGCGCGCGATCTCGACTCGGAGGTCCGCCAGGGCAGGCGGCCGAGCGAGCCCGAGATGCCCGGCGAGGACGTTCGCCTCGTAGTAGAACGGGCGGTCGACCGCGCTCTCCTCGCGGAACCGTTCGATCAGGCGGCCGAGCTCGATCGCCCGCGCGGCGGTCGGCGGCACGTCCAGCCGGCGGACCAACGCCGGATCCAGGAGCGGACCGAGCCAGAACGGGCCATACGGACCGGCGCTCCCGACGAGGGGACCGGTCCAGCTCGAAGGTTCGATCGTCCCGATCGGGTCCGGCTCCCTCGATGCGGCGAGTACCCGCAGGTAGACGCGGACGTGATGGCCGAGGACGTACCCGAGGAGCGGGTACGCGGACCGGCCGTTCGCCCGCGCCCGGCCCACGAGGTGGGCCACGAGGATGCGGAGCCCCCCCTCGGGGCCGAGGCGTCCCGCCACCGGGCGGGATCCGTAGCGCCGGAGGCAGGCCGTCGGCTGCGCCCCCGCGAGGACCATCAAGTCCGTCGCGGTGACGGCGAGGATCCCCCCGGTCGCGACCGCGGGGAGTGCGCTCGCGAGGAACGGGAGCGGAGAGCCGTACGGGTCGACGTCGACGTAATCGTAGGCGCGTTCCGGATCGGCGACCCGGGCGTCGGCGAGGATCGCCCGCACTCCCGGGCGCCCGTCCGAGTTCGCCCGCAGCACGCGGTACGCGTCGGGGTGCGACTCGGTCAGGTCGAACGTGCCGAAGCGGTCGGTCTCGGTGACGAGGCGCAGGCCCCGCACTCCGGTCGCGGCCGTGACCTCCCACCCGCGGAGGGGGCCGCCGGGCTCGGGGGGAAGCGCCCGAACGACCGCGACCGCGAGGTCGCGGTCGAGTACGTTCGCCGGATTGTAGAAGACGGGGCGCCGGACACCGGGGCCCTCCCGCGGAGGGACCTCGGGGAGGAAGAGTTCCGTCCCGCCTTCGGTACGGCGCGTCAAGCTCGCCGTGGACGCGGCCCCGCCGGACGGGCCCGGGCGGTTCCCGCTAGTGGGCACGACCGGTGATGAGATGGACGATCTTGAACGCGAGGAGGTTCTTGTTCACCGGCGTCACCTCGAGGAGCCGAAGCTCGTCGCGCCGGCGGATGTCCTGCAGGAGCGGGTTCCGGGACTTCTTGTGGAGCGTCATGACGATCGACTTCTTCGCATCGAGGGTGTCGATCACGCTCTGGGTGAACGCCTCGCTCTCGACCTCCATCTTCCCGACCTCGTCGATCACGATCACGTCGGCCTCGTCGCGCGCCTCGGCGAGGGCGCGGGTCCCGAGTCCTTCGAGCGCCCCCAGGTTCACCCCGTACCGGCCGGAGCGGACGCGCGATTTGAGCGACTCGTGCGCGAACACCTCGTGCTCCTTCGTCAGCCAGTTCGTGATCTGGAAGCCGGCACGCCGCTGCTTCTCGACGATCGGCTCGGTGACCATGCCGCCGACCTTCACCCCTTCCTCCTCGAGGAGCTGGATGATCCGGAGCAGCGTCTGCGTCTTGCCCGAGCCGGGGAGGCCGGTGATGCCGATCTTGACCGGAGGAGAGAGACGTCGGGGCATATCGAAGAAGGATCGAAGCGTCCCACTCTAGGCCCGGAGCGAATAAGAAAGCATCTCCGTATTCTGCCACATCGGTCGCATGTTGCCGCGTCGCACGCCTCCCGAGTCGCCGGAACCCCCGGTGTACCCGCCGCGGGAGGACACGTTCCTCCTGTTGCCGTTCGCGCGCGCCACCGCCGGCCGTCGCGTCCTCGAGATCGGGGTCGGCTCCGGCCTCCTCGCGCTGACGGCCGCCCGAGCGGGAGCGACCGTCGTCGGGACCGACCGGAACCCGTACGCCCTCCGGGCCGTGCGGGCGGCCGCTCGCGGGGCGATGGTCGGGCTCGACCTCGTACGGACCGATCTCGCGGCGGGGCTCGGCCGTTTCGACCGGATCCTCGCGAACCCGCCGTATCTGCGGACGCGCCCGGGCGAGCGGGATCCGGATCGGTGGCAGAACCTCGCGCTGGACGGCGGGCCGGACGGCTGGCGGACCGCGGCGAGGATCCTCGCGGTCCTCCCCCGCCATCTGGCGCCGGAGGGCCGGGCCTACCTCGTCGTCTCCTCGCGTCAGGATCCGGGACGACGACGCCGACTGGCGGCCTCCTGGAGGCGGGCCGGCGGGTCCGTTCGAGTGGTCGCCCACCGGAACCTGGGGGGCGAGCGGCTCTGGGTCTGGGAGCTCCGGCGGGAGCGGACGGTCAGAGGTGCCGCTCGGCGTACGCGAGGATCGGCTCGAAGAACCGCTCGCCGTCCGCGCGGCCGCCCGACGAGCCGCCGCGCGTCCAGTCGGGCAGCTGCGCCCGGAAGAAGGCGCGCTCGGGGTGGGGCATGAGGCCGAAGACGTTCCCTTCCGGGTTCGTGAGACCCGCCACGTCGCCCTCACTGCCGTTCGGATTCCAGGGGTACGTCGCCGGGGAACCGTCGGGGGCGACCCAACGGAACAAAACCTGCCCTGCGGCCTCGAGCTCCCGGCGGCGGCGCGCATCCCCCGAAAGGACGAGCTTTCCTTCCGCGTGCCCCGACGGGAAGAGGAACCGCGTGCCCTTCGGGAGAGGCCGGAACGGCGCGAAGGCGCCGCCGTCCCACGCCACGAAGGTCGGACGGCATTCGTAGTGCCCGGAGTCGTTCGTCATCAGGGCGGCCTCGGGCGCCACGAGATGGCCCCCGGGGCGACCGGGGAGCAGACCGAGCTCGGTGAGGACCTGGAATCCGTTGCACAGCCCGCCGACGAGCTTTCCGGACCGCACGAACTCCTCGAGCTCGGGACCGATCGCGGACCGGATCCGGGCGGCGAAGATCGCCCCCGCGCGCACGTAGTCGCCGGCGGAGAATCCCCCGGGAACGAACAGGAGCTGGTAGTCGGAGAGACGACGCCGTTCCTTCGGACCGACGTCGCGTCCCTCCAACTGCTTCAGGTGCACGATCTCGGGTCGGGCGCCGAGCTCGGCCAACGCGACCCGGAGCTCGTCGTCGCAGTTCGTTCCCTCGATCGACAGCAGGGCGATCCGGAGCGAAGAACGTCCCACGGCCGTTCACCGGGCCGCCGACCTTAACCGTTGCCGCCCTCGGAGGGCGGGCCGAGCGGAGGATCGAGTCGGTAGACGCGGAGCCGATCCCCCGCGCGCGCGCGACGCGTTCCGGGCGCGAGCATCGCGAACGCGGTGGCGCCCGAGAGGCTGGCATGGATCGCCGATCCGCGGAACGTCGGGTACGCCCGGCCTCCCCGGAAGCGGAGAGGGACGACCGTGGACATCCCGGAGGACGGCGCGACGGCGTCGGCGCCGAGCACCGCGGTGCCTTCGGAGTACCCCGGTCCCGGTCGCCGACCGAGCCGGTGCAGCGCGGGGAGGACGAGCCAGTACATGTTCGCGAGGCACGAGGTCGGGTGTCCGGGCATCCCGACCACGACCTTCCCCCGGACCGCCGCCGCGAGAGTGGGCTTGCCCGGACGGACGGCGATCCCGTGGAAGAGCAGCGTTCCGAGTCGGGGCAGGATCTGCGGCAGATGGTCCCGTTCTCCGACAGAGCTCCCTCCGGTCGCCAGGACCAGGTCGGAGGTGCGCAACGCCCGGCGCAACGACCGCTCGATCGCGCGCGGGTCGTCCCGTACGGGAGGCTCCGGGCGGGGTACCCCGCCGGCCGCGGTCACGACCGCCGAGAGGGTCGCGTTGTTGCTCTCGTAGATCCGGCCCGGTCCCCCGCGGGTCCCGGGCACGAGCAGCTCGTTCCCGTTCGGAACGATCGCGACGATCGGCCGAGCGTAGACCGGGACTTTCGGGAGGCCGCACGCCGCGATCGACCCGACCGCGACGGCCGAGAGCCGTTCGCCACGACGCGCGAGCCGGGCACCGCGCGGAAAGTCCTGGCCGGGCGGCGAGATCCGGTCCCCTCGCGGGACCGGACGGGAGACCCGGAGTCGACGCCCGGTGCGCTCGACCTCCTCGAAGATGACCACCGTATCGGCACCCCGCGGGATCGCCCCGCCGGTCGCGATCTCCACCGCCTCGCCGGCGCGGAGCGTACGGGGGAACGCTCCCTCCGCGAACACCTCGCCGACGACCGTCAGCTCGGCCGGCGCGGCCGGTCGCGCGGTTCCGGTGTCGGCGCTGCGAATCGCGTACCCGTCCCAGGTCGTACGGGCGAACTCGGGGACCGGTCGCGGGGCCACGACGTCGCGGGCGAGGATGCGATCGAACGCCGTCTCCACGGGGACGTTCTCGACGCGCTCGATCGGGTGGATCGCTCGCAGGAGCTGCCGCCGTACGGAGGCGACCGAACGGAGTCGGCCAAACGGACGCATCTCCACGGAACGACCTACCGGACTCCCTCGATCCATCGCACCGCGGCGCGCGTGCCGGCCCCGAGACATCCCGCGAGCGGCTCCCCCTCGAACCATGCCGCATAGAACCCGCCCCGGAACGCGTCGCCGGCCCCGACCGCGGTCCGCACCCGGCGCGGGGGACGGGACGGGACGTGCACGCGTCCGGCCCCCGAGATCGCGGAGGCGCCGTGCCGCCCCTCGGTCCGGATCACCAGCGGGACGTGCTCCCGGAGCGCCTCCGGATCGGCGACGCCGACGAGCGCGCAGGCGCGCTCGAGCTCCGCGCGATTCCCGAAGAGGACCTCCGACCGCGCGAGCAGCTCGCGGAACCGGGGACGATCCCATCGGTAGAAGATCTCCTGGGCCGGATCCGCCGCGACGCGGAGACCGCGCCGTCGCGCCGCGGCCGCGACCGACAGCTGGAACCGCACCGGCCCGGTCGTGAGATGCACCCAGCTGTACTCGTCCAGCCACGCGGGGGCTCGGAACGGACCCACGTCGTCGCCCATCGCACCCTGGTCGATCAGCGTCCGCTGGCGCCCGCGGGGGTCCTCGACGATGTAGCAGGTCGGAGTCGAACGTCGGGCGGACCGTTCCAGGCCCCGGACGTCGATCCGGGCGTTCGCGAGGAGCTCGGCGTACTCCGGGAGCCACCCGTCGCCCACGCGGGCCAGGAGCCCGCAGGCCACCCCGTACGACGCCGCGACTCGCGCGATGTTCGCTGCGGTGCCGCCGAGCTCCGCACGGCTGGCCCGCACGGGCACGGTCCGGTCGGGATCGGGAAACCGGTCGACCCGGAGGAACCGGTCGACGTTGACGTGGCCCGAGACGAGGAGGTCCCGGGGGCGGTCGGCGCTCCCGACGTCCATCGGCGGGCGGGGGAGGCGCGGCCGCGCTTAGCGCTTCGCGGAGACGACCGCGCTCCCTTATGCGGCGTCGTCGCTCGCCGCACGTCAGCGATGCTGGTGGACGGCGCGATCCTGGACGCCGACGGGCCCCGGCCGGCGTACGTCCGGTTCCGGCACGGCCGCGTCGTCGAGGTCGGCGCCCGAGGTACCGATTCGACGCGCGGTCGGGTCCGGCGGATCCGGGG
>JASHWW010000169.1 GCA_030043855.1 Thermoplasmata archaeon | reverse complement strand
TCGCGGTCGAGATGTCCGGGCATCCCGCCGGTCTCAAGCTTGCCTTCGACGCGCTCACCCCCGGGGGACGCGTTTCGCTGCTCGGATTGTTCGACAACGACGTCACTCTCAATTTTAACGACGCCGTGATCTTCAAGGCGGCGAAGATCCACGGGATCTACGGCCGCCGCATGTTCCAGACCTGGTTCCAGGTGAAGGGGCTCCTCGCCGACCCCGCGTTCCAGGCAAAGATGGCGCAGATCATCACTCACCGCGTTCCCATCCGCGAACTGCCGCGAGCGATGGAGCTGCTCGAGTCGATGCAGGCCGCGAAGGTCTCTCTCGAAATGAGGTGGTGAGATGCGCGACCCGACCGCGTTCTTGGGACAGGAATACCGCCAGCTCGTCGAGTCCCAGCTTGACTGGCGTCTCCGAGTACTCGAGGGTCCGAGTACCCCCTGGTGCGAGATCGACGGGAAACGAGTACTGATGTTCTGTTCGAACAATTACCTCGGTCTCAGTAACCACCCGAAGCTCAAGGAAGCGGCCCGCCGGGCGATCGACACTCACGGTGTCGGGTCGGGCTCGGTCCGTCCGATCGCGGGCACGATGGACCTGCACGTGGAGCTCGAGCGCCGCCTCGCGGCGTTCAAGCACGCGGAGGCGTCGCTGGTCTACCAGAGCGGGTTTGCGACGAACTCCGGTCTCATCCCCCAGCTCGTGGGCGAGGGGGACCTCGTGGTCTCGGACGAGCTCAATCACGGGAGCATCATCGACGGCGTCCGCCTCTCGCGCGCCGAACGCGCGGTTTACAAACACACGGACGTGGCCGACCTCGAGCGCGTTCTCGCCTCGGCCGAGGAGCATGCGCCGGCCTACCGACGGATCCTCCTCATCACGGACGGGGTATTCTCGATGGACGGAGATATCGCTCCGCTCGACCGCATTTCCGCGGCGGCGGCGAAGCACGGCGCGATGGTCTACGTTGACGACGCGCACGGCGAGGGCGTGCTCGGTCCCCACGGTCGCGGGATCGTGTCGCACTTCAACCTCGGTCGCGACCGGGTGCACGTCGAGATGGGCACCTTCTCGAAGGCGTTCGGCGTCGTCGGGGGCCACATCTCGGGTTCGACCGACCTCATCCGGTTCGCGTACAACAAATCGCGGACGTGGCTATTGAGCGGGTCGCACCCGCCGCCGGTCGCCGCGGCGTGCCTTGCCGCGATCGACGTGCTCGAGAGCGAACCGGAGCACGTCGAACGGTTGTGGAATCACACCCGTCGGTTCAAGCAGGAGATGGGGGACCTTGGTTTCAACACCGGCCACAGCGAGACCCCCATCACGCCGGTGATCGTTGGGGAAAGCGGAGTGGCCCAACGTCTGAGCGCGCGACTCTTCGAACTCGGGGTCTTCGCGCTACCGATCGTCTTTCCGATGGTCGCGAAGGACAAGGCGCGGATCCGCACGATCATGAACGCCGCGCTGACGGACGACGACGTCGGGCGGGCGATCGCCGCGTTCGAGACCGCCGGCCGCGAACTCGGTCTCGTGTGACCCCGTGGCCCGCGGGCCAGCGGGTTACCGAACGGAGCTTGCGGGCGTAAATAGGGGATGTGACTTCGACGGGAGGAGGCGTCCGTGGACGGCAGCCAGTCCCCGAACCCATCCGGCCCCGCCCGACCGCCGCGGCTCTGGACCGCGGAGGAGGCGAACGCGCGGTTGGAGGAGCTCAGCGACCTCCTCCCGCAGCTGAAGGGGTGGGCGGTCCGGCTGGGCGAGGTCCACGAGGAGGTCCTGCGGCTCACCGCCTTCTGGGGCCGGGACGTCGACGCTCCGGACCACGCGGACCACGATCTCAAGGCCCGGCTCGACGCCGAGTGGAAGAACCTGACCCGCCGTCTCGAGGAGTCGGTCGCCGGCCTCCGGGCCGAGGGGATCGAGGTGAAAGAGGTCGAGAGCGGGCTCGTCGACTTCTACGGTCTCGTCCACGGCGAGGTCGTCTTCCTCTGCTGGAAGCGCGGCGAACCGTCGGTCGACTTCTACCACACGCTGGACGGCGGGTTCCGCGGGCGGCGTCCGCTCCCCGCCCGGGGTCGGACGGCGACCCCCCGCGCCCCCCGTTCGGGCGCGTAGCCGCTCGGGTCGGGAGCCGGTCGCACCCGTGCCCCCGACGCATCTCTACCGGGTCACCGTGCGGTGGACCGGGGACCTGGGGTCGGGCACGCGGGAGTACCGCGGGTACTCCCGCGACCACGTCGCCGAGGTCGACGGCAAGCCGCCGGTCCCCCTGACCTCGGGACTGAGCCCGCGCAGCGACCCGCACCGGCTGTCGCCCGACGACCTGGTGGTCGCGGCGCTCGCTTCGTGCCACATGCTCTGGTACCTCCACCTCTGCTCCGAGTCGGGGATCGTCGTCCGGCAGTACGCGGACGAGGCGGAGGGAACGCTCCAACTCGAGCGGGGAGGCTCGGGCCGCTTCACCTCCGTCACCCTCCGGCCCCGGGTCGGCATCTCGGCGGGGTCCGCCGAGCGCGCGCGGGAGCTGCACGAGGAGGCGCATCGGAGGTGCTTCGTCGCGAACTCCGTCAACTTCCCGGTGCACTGCGAACCGACGATCGAGCGCGTCGCGCCCGACCCCTCGTCGTCCGCCTAAGGATCCGGGTCGACGGCCGGCCCGGTCTGGGCCATCTCGACCGCCCGGAGCGCCAGCGTGAACGCTCCGAACGCGCCGGCGATCGCGGCGCCCACGAGGATCACCGGGTAGACGGTATCGAGCGCGAGGAAGTGCAGCACCAGCGGGGCGGCCACCCCGGCCCCGCCGCCGACCACGCCGACGGCGGGCCGGTCGGCCCGCACCGTGACCAGCGCGGCGAACCCGGCGACGAGGGCGACGATCCCGAGCAGCACCGTCGCGCCGCCGACGGCGGCGAGGAACGTCTCCAGGTCCGGGAACGGACTGAACGCCGCGAACGTCCCGTTGCCGATCGGACCCGGCGCGAGGACGATCGCGATCCCGGTCGTCCCGGCGTTGTACCCCGGCGAGGCGAACGTGTCCACCGTGGCCGGCGCGTAGCCGGCGAGCGAGACGTTCAACGAGATGCCGCCGCTCGGCACGTCGGCGAACGCGAAACTCCCCGTCGGCCCGACGGTGGCGCGCACGGTCCGGTTGCCCTCCTCCGTCAGGACGACGAGCGCCCCCGTCGCCGGCACGGTTCCGCCGAAGGAGGTGCGGTCCACCGTACCGGTCACGGCGTAGCTGCCCGGGCCGTCGGCGACGATCCCGTAGTACGCCAGCCAGCCGCCGAACACCGCCGCCACGACCGTCACGACCACCAGCGCGGCCGCGGCCGCTCCGCGCGCCCGCCAGCGCGGGATCCGGGGCGGCGGGAGCGTGGGGTAAAGCCCCGGCATCACCTCCCAGCTGTAGAGCGGAGGCGGGTCCCGGGGGACCACCACGGGAACCGGGCGCTGGCAGTGGGGGCACGGGAACCATTGCGTCGGGGGGGCCGACGCGAGGACCACCCGGAGCGGCTGCCCGCACGCCGGGCACTTCACCTCGACCGTCGGCGTCCCCATCGCACCCGTCCTACCGCGGAGGGTGTCTTATCCTTGCGTCGCGCGCTCGGCAAGCCGCACCCCCGGCTCGTCGCCGTCGACGACGGGGCGTTCGCGCGGGACGACCGGTTCGCACCGGTCGCCGCGGTGGTCGTCTCGCTGCCGACGTACGTGGAGGCGATCGGCACGACGACCGTCCGCGTCGACGGGCGGGACGGGACCCGTCGGATCGCGGCGCTCGTCCGTCGGGTGGCGCCGCACGAGGGCGTGCGCGCGCTCCTGCTCGACGGCGCCGTGGTCGGGGGATTCAACGTCCTCGACCTGGATGCCCTCGCCCGAGCGGTGGGCGTTCCGGTCGTGGCCGTCACGCGGGAGCGACCCGACTTCGCCCGGATCCGGTCGGCGCTGGCGAAGTGGTTCCCGCGGACGGCGGCCGACCGATGGCGGCTCCTGCGGCAGCACCGGCTCGCACGGACCGGCCCCCGCGCCGGCGCCCTCTGGGTCGCCGCGGCCGGGTGCGACGCCCGGACCGCCGCGGAACTCGTCCGCCGGACCCTCGTCCGCGGCCGGTGGCCGGAACCGCTCCGGCTCGCCCACCTCGTCGCGTCCGCCGGCGGGGCTTCGCGACGCTCCGACCGAACCCTTAAGGGGAGCCACCCCCGTCCGGCCGGCGGGCCTGTAGCTTAGCCTGGACAAAGTACTGGCCTTCTAAGCCAGCCAACTCGGGTTCAAAGGCCCCGGGGGACGCCCCCCGGTGCGGAGACTCCCGACAGGCCCGCCCCGAGCGCTCAGGCCGCCGCGACCTTTGCGGCGCAGTCCGCGCAGAGGATCCCGCGCGAACCGCCGGGGAGCGGCGCGCCGCAGAGTGGGCAGGTCGCCCGGGCGTCGGCCGCCGCGATCAGCTCCTGGACGCTCGTGTGGAGGGCCGGGTCGGGACCGACGTTCGCCTCCGCCGTCGCGTCGCTCGGCGGGAGGAACGCGTCGAGCCGCGGCCGGTAGACGCCCGTCCGACGGTCGAACGTCGCGAGCCCGCGCGCGACCAGTCCCTGCAACGCCGAGTCGACGAGCTCCCGGACGCCGCCGAAGACCGGGGCCAGTTCGACCGGGCTGAGGCCGGACGATTCGACCAGCACCTCGAGGCAGCGGGCCGAGAGCAACGAGAGGTCGCCCCGGCCGACCGCCTGGTCGACGCCCCAGCTGACCCGCGACGACCGGGCCGTGCGGCGGGCGAGCGGGAGCCGTCCGGCGCGGGGGTCGGGCAGCAGGGTCGAATGGACGAGGTCGAGCTCGTAGCGGACCCGCCCTTCCGGAAGGTACAGCAGGAGGGCGACCCCGAACGGGATCAACCCCTGCGTGCGCGCCGACGTGAGCGCGGCGCCCAGCGACCCGATCGTCTCCGGCGCGCCGACGCGGGCGCCGCCCGAGGCGCCGCGCTCGTCCTCCGCCCGGCTGCGCGGGAGGAAGTGCTCTCGCAGGAGGACGCGCGCGATCGCGCGTCGCGGGGGGGTCGCGCCGGGCGGGAACAGGTCGGCGGATCCGTCGACGTGGAATCCGACCCGCTGGACGGGAAGGAGGTAGTCCCACGCCGGACCCGGCGGAGGGGCGCCCTCGATCGCGAGCTCGAGCGTGTCCAGGTTCCCGCGAGGTTCGCTGAGGAGCGTGTAGATCGTGGGATAGTCCGTCCCTTCGGCGACCATCGTGGCCGACGCGAGACCGTTCCGGCGGCGCGCGACGTACTCCTCGTACGCGCGGGCGAGGCGCCGCGAGGAGTAGTCGTCGTGCCGGTCGCCCGCCAGCGTGCGGGCGAGGGCGTCAAGCTCCGAGAGCGGTACCGCCGTCACGCAGGCTCCGTTGGGCCGCTGCCATCGAGTAGAGAGAGATAAAGCGACGGGCCATCGTGTCGAGCGACGCGTGGTCGTGGACCCAGTGCGACGCCCGGTTCCCGACCTCGCGCCGTTCGGCCGGGTTCTCCACCAGCGACCGGAGGGCCCCCGCGAGCTGGGCCGCGTCGAGGGACGGCGCCCGGATCCCGGTCTGGCCGTCGGCGACGACCTCGGCGGCGCCGCCCGCCGGCGGTGCGACGACCGTCGTGCCGCACGCCATCGCCTCGAGGAGGGCCACGCTCGCGGTGTCGCTCGTCGACGGGAGGACGAACACGTCGGTCTGGGCGAGCAGCGCCGGCTTCTCCTCCTCGGCGACCGGCCCGACGTACCGGACCCGTCGCACGAGGCGCGGGTCGTCGGCGATCCGGCGGCGGACCGCCGCCTCCTCGGGACCGACGCCGCCGACGATCCCGACCAGGTCGGTCGTCTCGGAGGCGGTCGCGAGCGCATCGAGGAACCGGTGGACCCCCTTGTCGACGGTCAGCCGGCCCAGGAACGTCGCGAGCGGCGCGGACGAGAGCCCGCACCGCTCCCGCCAGTCGGGCACTCGGATCCCCGGCCGGAACCGGTCCACGTCGATCCCGTTCGGGACGACCTCGACCGGGTGCCGGAACGGCTTGCGCGCCCCCGAGACCAGTTCCTCGCGGGCCGCCTCGCTCGGGGCGGTCGCGATGTCGCACCGCCAGTACGTCCCCAGGTTGTACCACCACGCGATCCGGAAGAACAGCGGGACCAGGAATTTCTGCGGGACCGCGTCGCGCATCGCCCGGATGTTCGTGTGGAACGTGCCGACGAGCGGGCGGCGGAACCGTCGGGCCGTGAGGAACCCCATGCTCCCGATCGGTCCCGGCGTGTGCAGGTGCACGACGTCCGCGTCGCGCGCCGAACGCGCTCCCCGGAACAGCGCGAACGGGAAGACGGGCCAGCGATACTCCCCGTAGAGCGGGACCGGGACGGTCCGCAGCCGGTGCACCCGGACGCCGTCGACGGTGGCGCCCTCGGACCGGGCCCCGACCGCGACGTGCGGCGCGTAGACGTCGACGGAGTGGCCGAGGCGGGTGAGCGTCCGGGCGAGGCCGCTCGTGACGGTGGCGACGCCGTCCCGCATCGGTTCGTAGGAGTCGGTGAAGAACGCGATCCGCATCTCCGCCGCCCCCGGTCTCCCCCGGACGGGGTTGTATCCTTATGGGTCGAGCGGTCGCCCGAAGGCCGGCGGCCTCACCCCGCGGCGACGACCTGGCCGAACAGCCGCTCGAGCCGGCTCGCGTCGCGCAGTTCGAGCGTCCGCGGGTCGAGCGACACCAGCAGCGCCGAACCGGTCCGGGGGGCGAGTTCGACGAGCCACGTGACGAACCGGAACGTGAGGTCCGGACCGTCCTCGGTCGCGAAGTACTCGAGCGCGTCGACGTAGACGAGGGCACCGCCGGGCGCCTCGGTCGGCGCCTTCAGCTGCCCGCTCAGCTCCCCCGGGGTGACGTGGCCCCCGGTCGCGGTCCGGGGCGGCAGCACCACGCGACGCTCGCCGGTCAGCTCCGGGATCTCCGGGGGATGCATCGACACGAGGGCGACGCGCGGGAAGGCGGCCTGGTGGGCCGCGAGGAGTTCGAGGGCCCGCGCCGGTCGCGGCTCCTTCACGAGCACGGTACGACCGGGGGCGAGCGCGACGGCGGGCGGCGCGCCGACCGG
>JASHWW010000168.1 GCA_030043855.1 Thermoplasmata archaeon | reverse complement strand
GGCCGACGGCGGCCGCGCTGGGAACGGAGGGGCCGCCGGGGACGGGGGGACCGGGGGCGACGCGGGCGTGGGCGGCGCCGGGGGTTCGGGCGGCGGGTCCGCCTCGGGACCTGGCGGGGCCGGCGGCGATGCCGGTGCCGGAGGTTCGCCGGGCGCCGCGATGCCGGGACCCGACGGCGGCACGGGCGGGATCGGAGGCGCGGGCGAGGGCGGCTCGGTCTACAGCACGGGGGCCCTGTTCGTCAACGGGACCGTCTTCGAGACGTGCGATTCGAACGGCGGCAACGCCGGGTACGGTGGCGCCGGTGGAGAAGGCGGAGAGGGAGGTACGGGTTCCACCGCGAGCTCCCCCGGTATCGGTGGCGGCGGCTCCAGTTCGGCGGGCAGCAAAGGAGGAGGCGGCGGCGGACCGGGGTCCGGTGGCGGCAACGGAACGGACTCTCAACCTTCGGCCGCAGGTGGTACCGGTGGGCAGGGCGGCAACGGCGGACTCGCGGCGGGCGGCTGTCTCTACGTCACCGGCTCCATCGACGGACTCGGCGACACGTTCAACGGGGCCATTCTCCGGCCCGGGCTCGGCGCCGATGGCGGAGCCGGTGGCTACGGTGGCCAGGGGGTTCCCGGCGGTCAAGGGAGCGTCGGGGGAGCCGGCGGTGCGGGCGGCTCGGGCGTTCCGAAGTCGGGATCCAAGCTCTCCGGGTTCCCGGGGGGACTCGGAGGCAACGGAACGAACGCCGATGGCCCGGGCGATGCCGGGGCAGGTGGGGTGCCCGGACTGGCGGGATCGGGTGGCGGCGGTGGTGATGCGGAGGGAGGCCTCGTGTACGTCGGTTCATCGTCCTCCTCGGCGAATCTTTCGAACTCGTTGTTCGATTCGGGCCAGGCGTCCGGAGCGAGCGGTGGAGAGGGTGGCGCCGGCGGCAATGCGCTCACCGGTGGGATGGGCGCCGCGGGCGCCTTCGGCGGCAGTGGTGGAACCGGAGGCTCGGGCGGGTCCAATGGCCCGGCGGCGCGGGGGGCCGCCGGCGGGGACGCCGGAGCTGCGGCCACCGCCGGCAACGGACTCGATGGTCAACCGGGCGGCGCGGGGGCGATCGGTGGGGCCGGCGGTCTCGGGGACGGCGGGGCGGTGTACGCGGGGGATGCAGCCGACTTCGTGAACGACACGTTCCATGACAATTCCGCTGCGGGAGGCGGAGGCGGGGCCGGCGGTCCCGGCGGGCTCGGCGGCGACGGAGGCCAGGGAGGTCTGGGAGGCTTCGGGGGCCTCGGTGGCACCGGAGGCGGCGGAGCCGACACGGGAATCGGCGGACTCGGAGGCACTGGTGGGAACGGATCCGCGGGGGGTAACGCCGGGGACGGCGGCATCGGCGGTCTCGGCGGCCGTGGCGGGAACGGCGGGGCTTCCGATGGCGGCGCCGTCTACGGCATCGGGGCGCTCACGTTGGTGAACGACTCGTTCAGCGACGATTCGGCCACGGGCGGCGGCGGGGGCAGCGGAGGCAACGGCGGCGCCGGGGGGATCGGTGGCACGGGCGGCGCCGGACGCTGGGGCGGGAACGGAGGTAACGGCGGAGGACCCACGGCAGTGCCCGGCGGCTTCGGAGGGGACGGCGGCTTCGGCGGGCACGGCGGGACCGGCGGGAAAGGCGGCCGCTCCGGCAACGGCGGCAATGGGGGAAACGCCAACGGAGGCGCAGCCTACGACCTCGCGAATCCCAAGACGAGCACCGGCAATTCGTTCAGCGGGGACTCGGTCACCGGCGGAACGGGAGGCGTCGACAGTTGCAGCGCCCAGTCGACCGCGTGCCCGGGCGCTGGAGGAACGGCGGGAGCGGGCGGAGCCGGTGGTGCCCAGGGCGACGGAGGGAATTTCGGGAGCGGCGCTCGCCACGCGAGAGATGGTACGGCGGGCAAAGCCGGACACGCCGGATCCGGGGGGCTAACGGGTGCCTACGGAACGAGCGGCACCATGGGGACCGCGACCAATCCCGACGAGAACTAGAGCTTCGCAATTCCCGAGCAGCGACCGAACCCCGAATCCGCGGCGAGTTCCCTACCTTCGACCGGTGCGGACGGTCAGCTCCGACCGGAGTTTGTCGAGGTCGTCACGGATGCCGCGATAGGTCGACGGGTCGCGGTGCCGGAAGCGAACGAAGTAGACGGCGCCGCCGAAAACGTAGTAGACTGCTCGATAACCCGGAGGGCGACGACCGCTCCCGACGGTGATTCGGTAGAGTCCACTCGCACCTCGCATCGGCTCAGCGAACAGATCGTCCTCCTCGGAGCTAGGCTCGAGTGTCTCACCTGCCTCGAGCCGCAGAATCGCGCGCGCTAGGGCGGAACGGACCTCGAGGGGGAGGGACTGCAACTGAGCGAACGAGGTCCCCCAAAACAGGACCTTCGCCACGAGCTACTTTCCCGCCCAGTCGCGGAGCTGACGGCGAACCTTGGTCGCAGGCAGTGCGGAAGCGCGCCCGGCTCGAATTTGTGAGATCGCGCGACGAGCTTCTTCCAACTCTTCGTGGTCTTCGGTCCACTCCAACCAATCCCGAAAGAACTGATCCCAGCTCTGGGCGCCCGTCTTCATCTCTTGGAGCAGCCGGAGCGTCGAAGCACGCAAGGAGACGCTCGTCACGGGATCCGCAGTCGCCATCGGACCAACGAATGGAATGCATCATATTAATGTTATACATTTGGAGACGGACTCTCGGGGTGCGTGCAATGACCGTTGCACACTTTGCTGTCCGAACAGACCGAACGACCGAGGACCGGAGGATCAGCGAATTCTAGTGGAGGCCCGCCCACTCCAGGGGCTTTGGTCCTCGGCCCAGCACGGGAATGAGGATGTGCAGCTCGGTCATGCTGCGATAGAACTCCAGCTCCGGACGCGAACGGTCCACCTCGTAGTGTCCGATCATGTCCTTGGACACCGACGGGAGCTTACCTTCGGCGATCACCTTCGACCAGTCGTACACCTTGCGCCGAACGTAGAGACCGCCGGGGAGGTGACCTCCGTCAAGATTCATCAGGGCCGGGTCGTCGGAGGGAGCCTTCTCGACACACGCGAAGTACTCTTCGCCGTCGGGAAGTATTCGAAACGCCCCGTAGAACTTCCTCCCTCGAAGCGACGAGAGCTTCGATTCGAGCTTCTGCATCGCTTCCGCCGGACCTCCGCCCTTCATGTCGGCCAGAACTCGCCAGATCGGGATGTCGACCCGTTCGACATAGGAGTCGGCGACCATCGTGATCTCCCCAGTGTCGGTTCGAATTAGTAGTCGCCGAGGTAAGATCTTGAAACGGTCCTCCTCGCGGAAACCTCGCGCAGCCAAGACCGGAACGTGTCTTTCGATTGATCCGGATCGGACTCGGTCGGCTGGGCGCGGATTCCAGTTCGTGCGAACGGTGGCAAGGGTGCAACGACCGTTGCACCCCACGTGCCAGTTCGAATCCTTGGTTCTTCGGGCCCCCTCTCCGTGATGAAGCGACTTTTGCTGCAAGACCGGCTAGGAGCTAGTAGCGTCTAGCGGCAATGCTCCTGAGCGGTACTCAGAGAGACAGGATACGTGCAAGCCCGCGGGAGTGAGGTGAAGGTAGCGAGATCGACCCTGCCCACGAGACTCGACGAGTCCCAGCGTCACTAGCTTCCTCACTACTCTTTGATGTAGTCTGAGACTCACCCGATTTCGACCTTTGCGCCCTGCGGGACCAGCCGTCGCTACGTCTTCAAATCCAACTACCCTTCGGTC
>JASHWW010000027.1 GCA_030043855.1 Thermoplasmata archaeon | reverse complement strand
ACGACCTGCTCGGCGTGCACCATCGGCACGCCGTCGGAGAGCGCGATGTCGCCGGCGACCCGGACGAGACCGCCGAGCTCGCGGAGCCGGAGGGTCAGTTGCCCCGAGCGACCGGAGCGCCGCTGCGCCTCCCGGACGACCTCGACGATCGCGGGGATGTCGAAGTGCGGGATCTTCTTGTCCTTCTGGACCTCCTGCGCGACGAACCGGACGATCTTGAGGCGGTTCTCGGGCGTGTCCGGCATGGTCGTCTTGACGTAGAGCTCGTAGCCGTACCCGCGGATCCGCGAGCGCAGCGCGGGATGCATCGTCTGGACGCTGTCGATGTTCCCGGCGGCGACCAGGACGAAGTCGGCCGGGACCGCCTCGGTCTTGACCATCGCGCCGGCGGAGCGCTCCGACTGCCCGACGATCGGGAACTTCCGCTCCTGGAGAGCGGTGAGCAGCGAGTGCTGGCTCTCGATCTTGAGGAGGTTGATCTCGTCGACGAACAGCACGCCGCCGTTCGCCTTGTGGATCGCGCCGACCTCGACCCGCTCGTGCGGGGGCGTCTCGAGGCCGCCGGACTGGAACGGGTCGTGCTTGACGTCCCCGAGGAGCGCCCCGGCGTGCGCCCCGGTCGCATCGATGAACGGCGGTTTCTCGTCGGGCGTATGCGAGACGAGGAGCTTCGCGACCCCCGCGGACGAGTCGTTCCGTCCGCTCGAGAAGCGGACGATGACGTAGAGGATCAGGATCACGAACAGCCCGAGCAGGAGCGCGGTGTAGTCCGGCGGGCGGGTCGAGAGGACCACGTAGAGCGTGAAGGCGAAGATCGCGAGGGCGCCGACGATGAACAGGATCGTCCGCTGCTCCTTCTTCTGCGCCGCCTCGAGCTTCTGGGCCGCGACGATCTCCTTCCCCTTCCCCGAGGGGACGACCCGGATCTTCGGCTCGTTCGGGTCCTCGTTGTTCGGGTAGGCGAGGATGTCCTGGAGCTGCTCCTTCGGCAGGAAGTCGACCATCGCACGGGCGAGCATGCTCTTGCCCGTTCCCGGTTCGCCGATCAGGATCATGTGGCGCTTCTGGGTCGCGGCCTTGCGGGCGACCTCCACCGCCTCGTCCTGACCGATCACCTGGTCGAGGAGACGGTTCGGGACCTCGACCTGCGCCGTGGACTGGTAGGGGAGCGATTTTCCCCACGTATCGAGCTCGGTCGCGGGGGCTTCCGGAGCTTCGCCGGACGGTGTTCCCGCTTCCTCTGCCATGGCGGCGACTCGACCCCGGATCCCGGGGGCCGTTCTGCCGGTAGAACTATGGGGGGTCTCTATAAATCCCTTCCCGAACGCACCACCTCCCCAGGTGGCGTTCGCGCCCCTTCCGGGACCTCCGGCCCTCGGACCGAGCGGGTCCCCCGTTATCTATCGTGCGGGGCTCGGCTCGCGGGGGAACCGGAGTGACCCGTCGACTGGAGGGAAAGCCGGTCGCGGAGGCGCTCAACTCCACCACCCGGACCGCGATCGCCGCCCGCGGTGACCGTCGGGCCCCGTGCCTCGTGAGCGTGCACCGGGACGTCGACAGCCCCTTCCGGTTCTACCTGAAGCGCCAGGCTCGCGCTGCCGCGGACGTCGGGGTCGAGTTCCGCGACGAGGGCGTCGGGGACGCCACCCGTCCGGACGCGTTGGTCGCACGACTGCGGCAGCTGGCCGGCGACCCGGGCGTCGATGCGGTGCTCGTGGAGCATCCGCTGCCGGCCCCGTTCGACTTCACGACGGCGGTCGGGGAACTCCCCCTCGCGAAGGACGTCGACGGAGTCTCCCCCGGAAACCTCGGTCGACTGGTCGTGCAGCGACCGGTCCAGGTGCCGGCGGTGGCGCTCGCGGCGATTGCGATCGCTCGCCACTACGAGCTCCCCCTGGAAGGGGAACCCGTGGCGGTGCTCGGACGCTCGGAGACGGTCGGGCTCCCGCTGGCGCTCCTGCTCGTCAGCCGCGCTCCGGGAACGAACGCCACCGTCACGCTGCTCCACTCCCGGACGCGGGACCTCGCCCGAGCCCTCGCGGGATCTCGCACGATCTTCTCGTGCGTCGGGCATCCGGGACTCCTCGATCGCACCGTCGTGCCGGAGGGGGCCCACGTCGTCGACATCGGGCTCTCGTCGGTTCCGGATCCGAGCCGCCCGGGGGGGACCCGCAGCGCGGGCGACGCGGACCCCACAGCCCTCGAAGGGTGGGCTGCCTCGCTCACCCCGGTCCCCGGGGGCGTCGGTCCCGTGACCGTCGCCGAACTGATGGCGTCCGCCACCCGCGCGTGGTCGTGGAGCGGTCCGGGAGGCAGGGTACCATGACCCGCGCGCGGGCGACCCGGCGGGCGACGGTCCGACCCACCCTCCACTGCCGCGACTGCCCGATGTGGTACGGCGGGGAGGACGCCGGCTGGGGCCCGTGCTCCATCAAGAATCGACGGGGCGACGAACGGTACCTCACCTGGGGTGGGCACGCGTGCGACGAGGGCTACGTACCGCCCACGACCGCGAACGCCCGCTCGCGAGCCGGTGCATTGAGCGGAGCGCGCTCGACCTCCAGCGCGTCGGCGGTCGGGTACTCTTCGACCTCGAACGCGGGCCAGCGCAAGCGAGCCGCCCCGCGACGCAGAGCGTCCGGGGGCAGGACGAGTCGCCGCCGCTCCACGTCGAGGCGGTAATCGTCCGGTCCGACGCGGACGGCGGCCGCCACCCCCCGGGCCCATCGCGGGAGATCCCGCTCGGCTCCGGCTTCCACGATCCCCAGCACGACGGTCCCGTCGGTCGTCCGCTCCGCGAACGCCGGTGCCGTGCGCTCGGCCCGTCGCAGGAGGCGCTGCCGCAGCTGGACGCCGTCCTTGAAGCGCGACGAGCAGTAGTGGACCGGGATCGTCAAGCGCAGGTCGCGGACGATCCGCTCGGCGACCGCACGGCTGCCCCGGACGCCCCACCCGTTCCGGGCGTCGGTCCGGTAGCCGCGATCGCGCAGGGCCACCTCGTTCGTCTCCGAGAACTCCAGCTCGTTGAGGTTCACGAAGTCGACCCCGATCGACTCCAGGGTCCGCAGCAGACGCACCAGCTCGGCCTCCTTCTCGGGCAGCACGGGGATCTCGACGCCGCGCCGGATCCCCCACCCCGGCGCCTCCTCGAGGACGGCGCGGTACGCCCCTCCGCTCGCGCCGAGCGGTCCCCACAGATAGTGCGGGATGTGCAGGCGAAACTCGTCGAGGCCCGCGGCGGCCAGCCGACGGAGCTTGGCCCCGTTCGGCTCGTGGGTGTACAGGTGGATGTTGTGGTCCGGCCCGAACTCGCCCTTCAGCAGGCGGACGTAGTGCTCGACGCGGTCGACGACGCCGAGCGGGTCGCCGCCCGTGATGCCGGTGCCGCTCGCCCCGATCGCGCGCGCCTCGGCGAGCACATCGTCGTCCGTGCGGACCGCCCGCTCGTTCGCGAACGTGACGTCCCGCTGGTTGCGCGTCGGGGAGACCGGGCAGTAAAAGCAGCGGAAGCGACAGAGCCCGCTCACGAAGAGCACCATCTTGCGCCCCTCGGCGCACTGGACGCACGCGGGACTCAGCTCCCCCCGGTGGCTCGAGGCCATCGGTAGCTGGACGATCGGTTCCGCCTCCATCGGCGCGCCGCCGAGGGATACCCCGAGTAAAGCGTTGCGCCCGGCCCCGAGCCTCCCGGCCGTGGAAGACCGGGTAGTAGGTGGCGCCGGGTTCACGGACTACACCAGCCTCAAATCCCCCACCGGACTCCCTCGCGCCCGATAGGAGAGTCTCTCGATGGAGATGCAACCGGGCCAGATGGCCTACGACC
>JASHWW010000167.1 GCA_030043855.1 Thermoplasmata archaeon | reverse complement strand
GGGAACGCGAGGGTCCCTTCCTTCGGATCGACCGTCGGGGCGACCGTCGTGCCATCCAGGGTGCAGGCGACGAGTTCGAGCGCGGCGCAGTCCACGATCAGGGGGTCGGCCGCATCCTCGACGACGATCCGGACCTTGCCGGAGAACCGCTTCTCCGCCCGCCGGACGTCCAACCACCAATCGATCCCGGGGACGCGCATCGAGGTGGCAGGAGCCGGGTGGATTAGGCGATTTCCGGTTCGGCCCCGTCCGAGTCCCCCGGACCGTCAGCCGAGCGGAAGGCCGGCTAGCGTGGAGAGTCGCCCGACGGGGTACTCCCCGACGCGGTTCGCCCGGCCCCAGGCGGACCGGTCAAAGAAGAAGTCGAGCCGCCGGTCGGGACTGGCCGCGAACGCGGGATCCGTGGCGACCCGGTGCTCGAACTTCTCCCGCAGCGCCGGATCGCGCCGGAGGTCCTCCCGGGCCAGCCGTTCGACGACGTACGCCTCTCCGGACTCCTTCTGCTCGAAGATCGGGGCGAAGAACCCCCACCGGAGGGCCGAGTCGGGGGCCTCGGGCTCCAACCAGTGGATGGCGACCTTCGCGCGGCGTTGTCCGAGACCCGCGACGACCGAGCCGGCGCGGAACGTCACGGTCTCGCGGACCCGCGTGCAGGTCCCGAATCGGCCCTTGGAGGGCTCGAACGTCCCGCTGCGGAGGATCGGGAATCGTCCCTCGAACGGTTGGTCCGGGAACTCCATGCCCGAACATCGGTAGCGCTCGACCTCTCCCGTCCAGTCCGCGATGGTCCTCCTCAGCTCCACGCCGTGCGCTTCGAGCACGTCGACCACGGGCTCCCAGCCGGGGGGAACGATGTACCCCGCCGGGGGATCGACCGCGAGAACCACGCGGCCCCCCGGATCGACCGGAAGCTCTACGTTCCACGGCTCCGGCACGTACCGGACGGCCAGCGATCCCGACACCTCGCTCAACGAGCGCTCGTAGCGGTATCCGCGGAACGGCATCGGGACCGGGGACCCCGTGCCCCCGACCACGAGCGGAAAGGAGCTGGACGGGAGCGTGGCGGCGGCTCGATCGGCCTCCCGATTGAGTTCGGCGAGCCGGGACGCTTCCCGGTTGAGGACCTCGAGCAGCGCGACGAGGAGCTCGTAGTTCCCGGTGACCCGGGTCCGATAGTCCTTGAGCATGTGGAGCTCGACCAAGAGGCCGGGCCGGTTCTCCAGGATCATCCGACCCGTCGAGAACCGGGGCGGATTCTCGAAGAACGTGAGGCCCTGCGACGGGTCCAAGTTGTCTTTCAGGAACACCTGCCGCGGGAGGGCCAGGTGACCGCTCGCGTTGACCCGGCGAGTGACCTCGGGGGTTACGACCTCGCGGATCCAGCGGGCCGTGGCCGGGGCGACATCCGGCCCGTCGTCGAGCTGGAACGTGATGTCGTATTGAAAGTCGGCCCCGTCGGTGACGTGGTCGTCGACGAAGAAGTCCGGAAGCCAGCGACGGAACATCCGAAGGAAGGCCCGCGTCTCGGGGGCGTCCGCCTTCAGGTAGTCCCGGTTGAGGTTGAGATTGGACGCGTTCGCTCGCCATCCCATCGTCTCCGGCCCGTTCTGGTTGATCCGGTGGTACGGGGACCGGCGTTCGTGGCCATCGATGTTGTAGACAGGGATCACGACGAGGACGACGCGGTCGAGCAAGGCGGCACGCCCCGGATCCCGGGCGAGATCCCGGAGCAAGGCGAGGCAGGCATCCTTGCCGTCCATCTCCCCCGCGTGGATGGCGTTCTGGACGAGGAGGACCACCCGTCCGGAGGCGTGGATCACCCCGGGGTCGAACTCCCCGTCGCCGGACGCGACGACGATCCGCAGGTCGCGACCTTCGCCCGTCGTGCCGAAGCTTTCGGACCGGAGGACCTTGGGATAGGTCCGGGCGAGCCGGTCGACATACGCGAGGGTCTCCCCGTAGTCCGGCGTCGTCCGATACCCGGCGCGTTCGGAAGGGGTCGCCCAGTCGTCGTGCGAGGTGTCGTCCACGGTTCCTCCGTCAGGCGGGCGGTGCCGGCGCGGCGGGCCGCGACGGGAGTTCCCGATACCGATCCCCGCGAGGCATCGATCGCATGGCTGCGTCCAGGTCCGGCGGGGGGATGCGCGGCTTCCGCCGGTCGAGGTCGAACCAGAGGCCCTCCGAGGTCACGATCGCGGTGACCTCGCTCGCCGCGTTCCGGAACGTATTCTCGACCGCGAACCGGACCCCGTCCGGCGAAAGTCCCACGGTCACGAGGTCGACGGTGTACTCGTCCATGAGACGCAGCTCCTTCCGGTAGACCAGTTCGTCCCGCACGATCACCGGTCCGATCCGAAGCTCCGCGAATCGGGGCCCCGGAAATCCGCACCGGGCGAAGAAGGTAACCCGAGTATCCGCCGCGTGATCGAGGATCGCGGTGTTGGCGAGGTGCTGATTCGCGTCGAGGTCGCCCCATCCGACCACGAATCGAACGGAAGCGTTCCGCGCCTCGTCGCCCATGGACGCCCCCGTGGCTCGGCCACATCCTCCGATATGAAGAGCACGTACCCCGCTCCGACGATCCGTCCGTACCTCCCCCGCAACGCCCAAAGGGGGCATCCTCTCCGGAGGCCGGTGGCGATTTCTCGGCGCACGCGCACCTCCGGAACCCGGAAACGCCCGGCGTCCCGCCGGCGCTTGCCGTCGGCTCCCGCCGTCGACCCGGCCCAGTGCGAGATGGACCCCGACCTCCGAAATCTGACCCCCCGGCGGTTCGTCAAGGTCCGCTTCGCCCGGTGTCCGATCCGGTTGTCGCTCGGGGTCCTCGCCCGGAAGTGGAGCTTGCTCATCCTCCGGGACATCGGAGTCTATCGCGTCGACCGGTTCAACCGCCTGCTCGAGTCGCTCGACGGGATCTCGCCGAAGGTCCTGAGCACCCGCCTCCGCCAACTCGAGTCCGAGGGGCTCTTGCGAAAGGTCGAGACCCGCCGCAGCCCGAAGCTGGTCCGTTGGGACCTGACGGAGCGCAGCCGGGACCTCGTCCCGGTCATGATGATGATGGGGGCCTTCCACTCCAAGTGGGATCCGGACGTGATCCATCCCGGGCGCCGCCGGATGCGCCTCAGCGAACTCTACGACCGCGAGGCGATGTCGTTGCTCCGGCGCATGCTGTAGGGTCCGGCGGCCCGGGCGCTGCACGACCTCGGCATAAGGTCGCCAGAGAGCGAACGGTAACTGCCCCGGTGCCGACTCGATTCGACCGGGTTTTATCGCCCACTCGGCTCGCGACCGACATGCCGATGATCGACGTCTACGCGCGCGCCGACCTGTTCCCTGCGGGCACCGACCGCCAACTCGGAGCGGAGCTCACCGCCGCCGTGCTCCGGGCCGAGGGGGTCGCCAAGCCGGGGCCGTTCCACCTCGACAACACGGCGGCCTACATTCACCGGATGAATCCCGCGAGCGTCCACACCGCAGCGACGGACCAGGCTCGCACGGTGCGCGTCCAGGTGATCACCCCACCCGGCGCCCTGAATCGCGACGGCCAGCGCCAGCTCGTGAAGGAGATCACGGAGATCGTCACGAAGATCTCCGGAGACCCCACCCAGGCCCAGCGGACGTGGGTCCTCCTGACGGAAGCCGCCGAGGGTGGCTGGGGCTTGGCGGGAACTGCGTTCGGAAAGGAGGAGTTTGCCGCGCTCGCGGCCCGGGCCGCGGCCGCGCGAAAGACCCCATCTTAGACGGCGCGGGTTCCCGAGCCTCTACATACCGCCCCGGGCTAGGGTCCCTCGTCGGGGACGGCTTTGCACGAGTACACGGTAGGTCTCGAAGACGGCCGGGTCCTCCGTGTGCGGGAGGACGGGGACGCCGCAGGGCGGTCGATCTTCTCCCTGCACGGAACCCCCGGGTCCCGTCTCCTGTACCCGCAGCACGTCGAGGACGCCCGATCGAAGGGACTCCGACTGATCGGGTACGATCGACCGGGCTACGGTGGTTCCTCCACCCAGCGAGGTCGCAATCACGCGAACGTCGCGGCGGATGTCGTCGCGATCGCCGACTTTCTCGGGATCGACCGGTTCGGCGTCTGGGGGCACTCCGGCGGTGGGGCCCCCGCGCTCGCGTGCGCGGCACTCCTGCCGGATCGCGTGGTCGGAGCCGTGAGCCTCGCGGGAGTCGCCCCGTTCGGGGTGCCCGGATTGGATTTCCTGGGCGGAATGGGCGAGCTGAACGTCGAGGACTTCCAACTCATGCTCCGGGATCGGCCGGCCTGGGAGGCGAAGACCGAACAAGATGCGGCCATTCTGACCAAGGCGACGATCGAGGAACTCGAGCAAATGCTCGCCTCGCTGATCTCGGACGTCGACCGATCCGTCCTGACGCGGGAGGTCGCGGAGTTCATGCAGGCCGAAGGGCGCGAGGGGCTGCGGGAGCACGGCGATGGGATGCGGGACGACAACCTGAGCGACGTCGCTCCGTGGGGCTTCGACCTCGCGTCGATTCGGATTCCCACCCAAATCTGGCACGGGGGTCAGGACAAGTTCGTCCCGTACTCCCACGGACAGTGGCTCGCCACCCACGTCCCGGGGACCGAAGCCCACCTCGATCCCAGCGAGGGGCATCTCACGCTCTTCTTGCGAAAGCTTCCCGATGTTCACGCTTGGCTGGCGAGCAAGTTCTAGAACCGGACACGCCCGCCCGTGCGATGTGTAATCGGCGTTGCACACAGCCACGGCGGGGCACTCTGGAGAACACTGGTCCGACCAGACATGCAGTTTCTGCGCGAGCGGGGAGTCCTGCGTGGGGGGTGAGGGCCATATACGCCATCGGTTGCCTTGATTTGTCGCATGGACACGCACTCGAGCGGTCTCGCTCGCGGCTCGCCCAGTGGGGTAACCAACTTCCGGGTGATGTTCGATGCATCAGATTCATTCAGAGTGGCACCTGACTCTTTCACAAGGGAGAGCGTCCAGCTCTGTCTGAGC
>JASHWW010000026.1 GCA_030043855.1 Thermoplasmata archaeon | reverse complement strand
GCGCGGGAGACGCGGCGCGCGATCGACTCGATCGTGATCAGCCCGATCAACCGGGAGTTGCGGAGGACGGGGATCTCGTGGAACCCCCGGCTGCGCATCAGGCCCAGCGCGCGGGAGATCGGCGCGTCGTGCGGGAGCGTGACCGGTCGCGACGTCATCAGGTCGGCGGCCGTCGGCCAAGCAGCGGGCATCGGCGGGGCAGCCGAGGAGGAGGTTTTAGCGACTGCGGACGGCGGGGTCAGAGGTCCCGCGCCATCTGGTACCCGTTCTCCCCGTCCGAGTAGTACGCGCGCAAGAGGTCGATCACGGAGTACTGGTACCGCGTGTAGAACCGGATCGCCGTCGCGTTCGACACCCGGACCTCGAGGGTCGTCCGCCGGTAGCCCCGGTCGCGGCACCGGAGGAGGAAGGCATCCATCAGGAGGGCGCCGACGCCCTGCATGCGATGGTTCCGGTCGACGGCGAACATCAGCACGCGGGCCTCCCGTTCCACTTGGTTCACGCCCAGGAGGAACCCGACGGGAACGTCGCGGGCGTCGGCCGCGATCAGGAATCCCTGCGGCCACTCCGCGGAGAGGGAGCCGTAGAGCGACGGCTCGTAGTGCTCGTGGAGCGCCTCCGCGACGATCGCCGCGACGAACGGCATGTCGGAGTCGCGGTATCCCCGGAGGCTCACCGGGGGCGCCGACGGGAGCTTGGGACCTTGGGTCGGTCCGAGCGCGGTGTCAGCGATACATCTCACCCGGCCCTTCGGCCTCGGCCGTCCGGATCGCGGACATCGATTCGCGCGTCTGCTGGAGCGTCTTGCGGACCTCGGCTTCGATCTGCCGTGCCTTGTCGCGGAGCGGCTTCGTGTCGAGCACAAGCAGCGGCACGAGCGGGTTCACGGTCTCGATCACTTTCGCCGCCGCCCGCGCGTCCGGATAGTCCTTGTGCGCCTGCGCCACGAGGCAGAGGACGGGCGTCGTCCGACCGATCGCTCCGAGCAGGATCCCGCCGGCGAGTCCGGTCACCACCCCGTTCGCCGCCTGGAACTTGTACTTCTCGAGCAGCGGGGCGGCGGCGCGGTTCGCCATGGCGACGACGCGAGCGTCGCCGCGCACCTCGCTCTCGATCGGCTGGCCCTCGATCGCCACGACCAGCTGGATGCCGCGCGACTCGGCCCAGTCGAGCAGGACCTGGCCGAGCCGGTTCAGCATGCCGACCGGCGGCTGGATGTCCGCGATGACCACGACCAGCTGGTCGCACGACCGGTCGACGCCGCAGACGAGCTTGCTCGCGTAGAACCGAACGGGGGCGCTGACGACCCCCTCCTCCATGATCACGGTCGGCGGGAACTCCTCGCTGATCATGTACGCGACCAGCGTCATGTCGAGGGAGTGGACGAGGTACGACGCCGCGACGGAGCCGACGAGGCCGTGCGTCGGGAACCCGACGACCATCATCGCCCCCTTGAGCGACTCGTCGCGGGTGTCGACGATCCGGACGTCCGAGACCTCCGCCATGGCCGTGTCGGGGGGTCTCTACCGTCCCGGCGCTTATGGCCGTTTGGTCCGAGGACGGCGAGCGCCCGCGCCTGCGGCAACGTTTATGGGTGGACCCCGGCATGGATTCGCGGCGAGCCGCGATGAAGGTCCTGATCACCGGGATCGACGGCTATTCGGGTTGGCCCCTCGCGCTCCACCTGCTCGGCCGGGGCCACGAGGTCGTCGGGATCGACAACTTCGTCACCCGGCGGCGGGTGAAGGAGGTCGGTAGCTGGTCGGGGACGCCGATCCTGCCGTTCCCGAAGCGCCAGCAGGCGGTCCACGACCTGCTCCGCAAGGAGCTCGGCTTCCACAAGGGCGACCTCGGCGACTACGACTTCGTGCGCGGCGTGCTCGCCGCCGAGCGGCCGGAGGCGATCGTCCACCTGGCGGAGCAGCGCAGCGCTCCGTACTCGATGATCGATGTGCACCACGCGGTGGCGACGCAGGTCGAGAACCTGACCGGGACGCTCCACCTCCTCTACGCGATGCGCGAGGTGGTGCCGGACGCCCATCTGGTCAAGATGGGCACGATGGGGGAGTACGGCACCCCCGGGGTCGACATCCCGGAGGGGTTCTTCGAAGTCGAGTACCGCGGCCGCCGCGACACCCTCCCGTTCCCTCGCCAGGCCGGCTCCTGGTACCACTGGAGCAAGGTGTTCGATTCGGGCGACGTGATGTTCGCCACCCGCATCTGGAAGCTCCGCACGACCGACGTGATGCAGGGCGTGATCTACGGGACGCGGACCCCGGACATCTCCCACGACAAGCTGCTGACGCGGTTCGACTTCGACGAGACGTGGGGGACCGCGCTCAACCGGTTCATCGTCCAGGCGGTCCTCGGCATCCCGCTCACGGTCTACGGGCAAGGCGGGCAGACGCGGGGATTCATCGCTCTCGAGGACTCGATGCAGTCGCTCCGGCTGGCGGTGGAGCATCCCGCCGAAGCCGGCCAGTACCGGGTCTTCAACCAGTTCGACGCGGCGTACACGGTCAACCAGCTCGCCGAGGCGACCGTTCGGATCGCCCCGGAATTCCGGCTCCACCCGACGATCGACCACCCGCCGGACCCGCGGGTGGAGGCGGAGCAACATTACTACAACCCGATCCACGAGCACCTGCCCGCCCTCGGCTACAAGGCGCAACGGACGCTGGACGACGGGATCCGGCAGATCTTCCGCGACGTCATCCGGTTCCGCCGGCGACTCGAGGCGCGCCGGCACGTCGTCCTGCCGACCGTGAACTGGCGGATCGCCGACAGCAAGCCAGCGATCGCCGCTCGCTTGCCGCCGTCCTCGGCCGGGGCGCCGCCGGTCCCCACCGGTACGGCGCCGGCGTCGCCCGTCGACCCCACGGTCTGATCCTCGATGGACGCGGTCCTCACCCTCGCGGGCGAGGGGACCCGCATGCTCCCGTGGACGCGGGGGCTGCGCAAGGAGTTCCTCCCGCTCTACGACCGCGGCGATCGGGGCGAGCCGGTGCTGAAGCCGGTGGCCCACTTCGTGGTCGAGTCGCTCGCCCGCGCCGGGGCCCGCCGGCTTACGGTCGTCGTGCAACCGAAGGACCTCGCGTTCGTCCGGCACTACTTCACGGTGGACCCGCGATTCCTCGCCCGGCACCGCCACCACGCCGAGCGCTTGGCCGAGACCGAGCGGTTCTACGCGACGCTGCGGGAGCTGAAGATCGCGTTCGTCGTCCAGCCGCGGCCGGACGGGTTCGGCGATGCGGTGCTGCGCGCGCGGGTCGCGACCGGGGGCCGGACGTTCTTGGTCCACGCGGGCGATGCGGTCCTCCTGGAGCCGCGTCCGGGCACGCTGCCGCGGGCGATGGCGCGTCTGCTCGAGCGCGAGCGTCTCGACGCGGTGCTGTTGGTGCGGCGCGTGGCCGACCCGCGTCGCTACGGCGTCGTCGAAGGGACCACCGGGGCCCGGGTCGCCGGCCGACGTCGACTGGACGTCACCGGGATGGTCGAGAAACCGGAACACCCGAAGACCCACTGGGCCGCGACCGCGGTCTACGCGTTCTCCCCGTCCCTCTACCCGGCGCTCGACCGGTATCGGCGGCGGCACCGCCCCGCCGAGCTCGAGCTGACGGACGGGATCCGCGAACTCCTCGCCTCCGGTGGGCGGGTCGCGGCGCTCGTCCTGGAACGGCCCGAGGAGTGGCGGTCGGTCGGATCTCCCGAGGGGTTCGCCCGGGCGCTCGCCCGGACGCGCCACCTCGCCCGGCGCCGCCTCGCCGGGCGCGAATGATTATACCCGCCCGTCCCTTGGAGGTCGAAGTTCGGTACGGCCCGTGTGGCGCCGAGCGGTGAGGTGGTCGGACCCCGGTGAAGCGTCAGATGGTCGACATGCTCGCGGAGCTGATCAAGATCCCGAGCGACCCGTTCTCCGACAAGCAGGAAGTGCTCGACTACGTCCAGTCCTTCACCGACCAGATCCATATGCGGAACACCCTCTTCGGGGACCCGTCCGCGCCCGCCCTCCTCGCGGAGTTCGGCCAGGGGGGCGTCGTCCTCTCCGGCCACCTCGACACCCCGCCGGTCGGCGACTACTGGAGCTTCTCCCAGAGCCAGCTGGCGTCCGGTCGCATGTACGGCCGCGGGGCCGCGGACATGAAGGGGACCGTCATCGCGATGCTCGAGGCAGCGCAGGACCTCGTCGCCCGCAAGATCCCGGTCGTCCTCGCCTTCACGACCGACGAGGAGACCTCGATGCAGGGGGCGATGGCGCTCGCGAAGACGCTGCCACTCCGCCGCGCGAAGGCGGTCGTGGTCGGGGAGCCGACCGGCCTCCGGGTCGCCCACGCGGAGAAGGGGGTCCTCGACCTCGCCATCGAGACGCGCGGGAAGGCGGCGCACGGCGCCATGCCGCACCTCGGCGAGAACGCGATCGGCAAGATGATGCGGATCCTCCGGGGACTCGAATCGTTCAAGGGCCGGATCGCGCACCCGGAACTCGGGACCGTCACGCTCAACATCGGCACGTTCAACGGCGGCACCCGGATCAACGTCGTGCCGAACAAGTGCACCGCCGAGGTCGACATCCGGTTCCCCCCGCCGTACACGCCGGACCAGCTCTACCACGAGATCGAGGAGCATCTCCGACGGATCAAGACGCCCTTCACGCTGCGGCGGATCGTCTCGATGCCGGCGGTCCAGATCGATCCGAACTCCGAGCACGTGCAGATCCTCCGCGACGTCGCCCAGTCGGAGAGCGCGGTGCTCGTGCACGCGTCGGAGG
>JASHWW010000166.1 GCA_030043855.1 Thermoplasmata archaeon | reverse complement strand
TCCCGGGGGTCTTCGCGGCCGGAGGGAAGTCGGTCGTCTACGCCATGGGTTCCGCCTCCGACGCGTCGATCGCGATCGACGCCTACTTGGCGGCGAAGCGCGGCGAGGCACCGACCGTCCGGCCCGATCCGCTCGGTGGCCCCGAGTCGTTCCACCTGCCGGCGGGGTACACGAAGCCGATCCGCGACTGAGTCGCTCCCCAAGGTATTTCCGTTCTTCCGGGCAAGGTCGAGCGACGATGCGCCAGGCGAGGTCGTTCGGAGCTTCCACCGGCGTGCTGGCCACGCTCGCCGCCCTCGTGCTCCTGGTCGCAACTCCGGGCGTGCTGGGGGCGACGCCCGAGAGCCGTTCGACCGCGACGTCCGCGGGTGGGTATGTCGCACCGGCGTTCCCGTCTTTCTACTCCGGGACGTTTGCCGCACGTGCCGGCTTCGCCGGATCCGTTCCGAACGGCGTGGTGGACGTCGAGCCGGCCCAAGGGTCGATGCTGGTGCAGATCACGTTCCGCGCGAGCGATCCGTCGTTCTTCGCGGAGCCGGCGGCCGGAACGCCGGCGATGAGCCTGGCCGCGATCGGGGCGCGCTGGGGCCTTCCGGTGGCGGAGTACGAGTCCGCCCAGTCGTACTTCGAAGCTCGCGGTCTCCGCGTCGTGCACACCACGCCCGATCGACTGTCGCTGACGGTCGGGGGGCCCGTGGCGGCCGTCGACGGCGCGTTCGGGACCGTGCTCGACCAGGGCGTCGACGGGGACCGGGCCGTCGACTTCCCGGCGACTCCGCCGGCCCTCCCGACGACGTTGGAGAACGAGGTCGCGTCGGTGGCGGGCCTCGCCAGCGGATTCGACCAGTTCTCGTTCCCGCTCTCCCCCCTGACACCGGCAGCGAGCCCGTCGCAGGGCGGCGGCAACCTGGTGACTCCCGCGGTGGCGCGCCAGATCTACGACCTCTCCGACCTCTACAACCTGAGCGGAGCGTCCTCCTCCTCCTCGTCCGGCCTCGCGATCGCTCTGCTCCTGTGGGGGTGGGGGTACGACCCGAACGACATCTCAACGTTCTTCGCCAACGACTACCCGTCCAGCTTCCCGGCGGTCAGCTGGACTCCGTACCCGGTCGACGGAGCTCCGGCCCCCTCGGCCAACGCGGTGAACGACCCGAGCAAGGCGCCGCAGGAGCTGACGCTCGACTTGGAGTGGTCGGGATCGATCGCCCCGGGAGCCTCGCTGGACGCGGTCTACGCGCCGGACGGGCCCGCCAGCGACGGGTACTCTCCGACCGATGCGACGATGATCGACGCGCTCAACACGGCGATCGGACTCCCGAACGTTCGAGCGGTTTCGATGTCGTTCGGGACCGCGGAGTCGACCAGCTCGGGACTGGCCGGCGCCTTCGAGACGGCGTTCGCGGCCGCCAGCCACCACGGAGTCTCGCTGTTCGCGGCGACCGGGGACCAAGGCGGCGATCAGACGGCCTGCAACGGCGTGGTCTCTCCCGAGTATCCTTCGACCTCGACGTACGTCGTCGCGGTGGGCGGCACGAATCCGTCCCTGACCCGCAATCTGCTCGGCCAGGTGACCGGGTTCTCCGAGTCCGCCTGGGCCGACAGCGGCGGTGGGTTCTCGGACGTCTACGGGGCTCCGTCGTGGCAAGAGGTCGGGTCCGCGGCCGCACCGATCGAAGCGAACGGCCACCGGGGCACGCCCGACGTATCGGCGGCCGCGGCCGACAACTACGTCTACTACGACGGGCAGGACGACGCCGGCGGAGGGACGAGCTTCGCGACGCCGCTCTGGGCCGGGCTTGTCGTGCAGATGGAGGCGGCCCACGGATCCGAGATCCCGTCGATCGATCCGCGGTTGTATGCGGTCGGCGCGGCCGAGCCGACCCATCGGCTCGGCGACGGCCTGGTCGACATCACGAGCGGCGCCAATTGCCTCGGCTCGGCGACGACCGGTTGGGACACGGCGACCGGGTGGGGCTCGCCGCGCGCGGTCCTCCTCTACGAGGACCTGACCGCGACGTTCGTCAACCTGAGCGTGGCCGCCTCGCCGTCCCCGGTCGCGCCGGGCGAGTCGCTCCAGGTGACCGCGACCCTCCACAACGAGACGACGGGACAACCGATCGGGAACGCGCCGATCCAGGTCGCGGTCGATGCCGACACGTCGATCGGTCCGTGCGTCGGGACGTTCGGGTCGGCGACGCTCGAATCGAACGCTTCCGGGACCGTCGTGCTGACGGTGTCGATTCCCGTCTGCTACCTCGGGTCCCACGCGGTGGCCTCGGTCACGATCACGTCCGACGGGTACTACGGGACCAACGCCACGACGGTCGCCGTCAACCTGCTCGGATTCGTACCGGCGCTCGGATTCCTGACCAGCGCGCCCTACAACTACGCGGCGTTCGTCGGGATCATGGCGATCGCCATCGCCATCGGTACCGTCCTCGGGCGGCGGCCCCGACGAACCGTGGGCCCGCCCGCGGGCGCGGTCCATCCTGCGCCGGGAGGGGGCGCGCCCGGCCCATCGGGATCCCCGACCGTTCCCGAGGCCCCCGGTCCCGAACCGTCCCCGCCGGCGCCGCCGCCCGAACCCGCCGGGTACACGACTCCGACGGGGCCGCCCTCGACGTGGCCCCCCGAGCCCGGAACGGCGCCGCCGGCCGAGGACGCCGAGATTCCCCAAAACCCATAAGACGGCCGCCGCCTCCTCGACCCCGTGCCCGGTGCGTCGGGCGATGCGCCGGACGGAGCGGTCCCGATCGTCCTGTCGGGTCCGGAGCGTTCGGTCCTCGCCGTCCTGCGTTCGTTGACCGACCTTCCCGTCGACGAGGACGACCTGATCGACCAGCTGGCCCAGCCCGCCGAGGCGGTCCGGGGCAGCCTCCAGCGACTGCGTTCCAAGCACCTCGCCGTCGTGGAGGAGACGTCGGAGACGGTCCGACGACTCACCCCGCGCGGCGAGGCGGCCATCGCCCGGGGGCTCCCGGAGCGCCGCTTCCTCGATGCGCTGGCGCGCCGCGGCTCGTTGACGCCGGACGAAGCGACGTCCGAGGGACTCGCGGACGAGGAGCGGTCGGCGGCGATCGGGATCTTGCGCCGGCGAGGGCTCCTGGCCGACGGCCTCCCCTTCCGGTGGCGGGAAGGGGCGGTACCGCCGAACGGGCTCCTCCCGGAGGAAGTGGTCCTCAAGCAAGTGGCGAACGCGGAGGAGGAGGTGGACGAAGCGCTCGTCGACGCGCTCGAACGCCGAGGTCTCGTTCGGATCGAGCGACGTTCGCACAAGCGTTGGTCGCTCTCCGACGAGGGACGCCACCTCCCGCTCGCCGACGACGCCGTCGACCTGCTGGGCGCCCTGACCCCGTCCCTCCTGGCGACCGGGGCTTGGCGAGGGCGGACCTTCCGCGCGTACGACGTCCGGGCCCCGGTGCCGTACCTCACCGGCGCCCGTCCCAACCCGTACCTCGCCTGGTTGGCGGAGTTCGAGGAGATCCTCATCGGACTCGGATTCGAGCAGGCCGAAGGACCGCTCCTCGAGACCGAGTTCTGGAACGACGATGTGCTCTTCATGCCCCAGGACCATCCCGCCCGCTCGATCCACGACGCGCTATCGGTGGAGGGGGTCACCGGGCGCCCGCCGTCCGCCGAACTCCTCGCCCGGGTCGCCGCGGTCCACGAAGGGCGACCGCTGCCCGGCGAGGCCGCGCCGGTCGGTCCCGGCTGGACGCAACGGTACGACCCCACGATCGCGGCGCGCCCAACGCTCCGGTCGCAGACCACCGCGGTCTCGGCGCGGTTCCTGGCCGCTCACCCGACCCCTCCGTTCCGGATGTACTCGATCGACCGGAACTTCCGCCGCGAAGAAGTCGACGCCCAGCACCATCTCGAATTCGCGCAGTGCGAGGGGATCGTGGGCGCGGAGGGGGTTTCCCTGAACGACCTCGTTGGACTCTTCCGCGCGTTCGCCGCCGGGATCGGGATCCGCGAGATGCGGATCCGACCGAGCTACTTCCCGTTCACCGAACCATCGATCGAAGGGTACGTCAAGCATCCCCGCCTGGGCTGGATCGAGATCTTCCCCGGCGGGGTGTTCCGTCCCGAGGTGCTCCGGCCGCTCGGGATCGACGTGCCGGTGATCGCGTGGGGGGCCGGTATCACCCGACTGGCGATGGTGGCACTGGGGGCGAACGACATTCGCGAGCTGTTCCAGGACGACCTCGACGTCCTCCGCGGGGGTCGCTAGACCGATGCCGAAGAGCGTCCTGTCGCGGGAGCGGCTCCTGGAGTTGCTGCCCGCCGGTCTCTCCGACGCCGCGCTCGACGACCTGCTGTTCGTCTCGAAGGCCGAGATCGACGCTCGCGACGGCGACGCCCTGACCGTCGCGGTCACTCCGGACCGGCTCGACCTCCTCTCGGAAGGAGGACTCGGCTTGCACCTCCAGGGCGCCGCGGACGCGGCCGTGGGACTTCCTCGCGTGGCTCCACGACCTTCCGGTCGGGAGGTCGAGTTCCGGGTCGACGCGAGCGTCGCCCGCCTGCGCCCGTTCCTCGCGGGGGCCGTCGTCGCTCCGCCCTCCGGAGGGGTGCTCGATGCCGGTCTCCTCGCGGAGGCCGTCCGGTTCCAGGAGGTTCTGCACGCGACGATCGGCCGCGACCGTCGCGCGGCGAGTCTCGGCATCTACCCGCTCGATCGACTGACGCCGCCCATCCGATACGGGCTCGAACCGATCGGAGCGGTGCGGTTCGTGCCGCTCGACGCGGCGGAGACGGTCGGCGGCGCGGAGTTCTTCGCGACCCACTCCATGGCGGCCCGGTACGGGTCGCTGGGCCGGTCCGGCGACGCGTGTCTCGTCCTCCGGGACAGCGCGGACGGCGTCCTCAGCCTCCCCCCGATCCTCAACGGCCGGGCCCACGGGGAAGCGCGCGTCGGAGACGGCGAGCTGCTCCTGGAGTCGACCGGCACGGGGGAGCGCAACGTCCGCGAGGCGCTCGGCCTCCTTCTCGTTCCGTTCGTGGCCCGGGGATGGTCGGTCTCCCCGGTCGCGGTCGTCGGTCCGGACGGGGCGAGATCCGACGGGCGGG
>JASHWW010000165.1 GCA_030043855.1 Thermoplasmata archaeon | reverse complement strand
GCGGTGGCGTTGGCGAGCGCGGTCCCGTTGAGCGTCACGTAGCCGCAGCCCGACGGGGTGACCGTGAACGTGACGGTCGTTGTCACCCGGTAGTACTGCCAGTTCGCGACGATCGTGCCGTTCCCCTCGACCGTGACCGAGGCGCTCGGGTCGTTCGTCCCGGCAACGAGGAGGTGGCTCGTCGCCTGCCACGAGGCGAAGTGGTACGAGTAGCAGCCGGACGCGACCAGCGAGTAGGTGCCCGGATAGAGGGAGAGGGTCGTGTTGTTCGTCGCGACCGCCGTTCCGATGGTCACCGTCCCGCACGTCGGCGGGGCGACCTCGACCAGGACGGAGAAGAGCGGGAGCGGTCCCCGGACGACGTCGCGCGGGCCGGACGAGACGATCTTCCCCGAGGTCCCGGTCGCGTTGACGACGTAGACGATCGTCCCGTCGGGTCCGGACGGGATGGTGCCGGCGTAGCTTCCGTCCTCGGACGTGCCGCCGGTCAAGGGGAGGAGGGAGGTCGTCCACGCGGACCCGCCCTCCGAGTACGCGAGGGTGACGTTGGCGACGCGTCCCAGGTCCGTGGCGCGCACACTGACGTTGACGGAGCTCCCCGGCGCCACGAAGCCGCCCTGGCTGGAGTCGACCAGCTGGGTCAGCGCGATCGGGACGAGGTCCGCCGCATCGGAGGAGGAGAGGTACTGGCCGGTCGCTTCGCCGAAGTTCGACCGCGTGGTCGGCGTGCCGATGCCGAACGACAGCGTCGACGTCGTCCCGTTCCCGTCGAGCGAGAACCAGGGGTACGTGCCGTCGCCGCCCGCCGTCGCGAACTCCTCGCAGGCGGCGACGTCGACCCCGGTCACGGGGGCGTTGTTGCAGACCCCGGACGCCGACTCCGGCGAGAAGTAGGTGTAATCGCCCGAGTAGGAGCCGTTCTCGAAGAATTCCGGGTCCCCGAGCTGGATCGGCGGCAGCGTCGCCCACATCGTCCCATTGTAGGTGTCGCAGGCGGCGAACAGCTCGACGTACTGGGGGCAGACGTCGACGCCGAACCCGAGCCCGTAGGAGAGCCCCCAGTCGAGGTCGCAGGCGTCGGGACACGCCGCCGCGAACTTCGGTTCGAACGCCCACGTCCCGGTCGTCGTTCGGTTCAGGGTGAGGTTGTCCGCGACCGGGGAGCTCCCCGTGCCGTTGACCCACAGCGTGAGACCGTCCGTCCCTCCGGGCGTCCCGTCCAGGGCGAAGGAGTACCACGCGCCGGCCGCGACGGTGCCGACGGGGATCGACGTGTTCCCGACGAGGTCGTCGAACTCGCAGAAGAACGAGTCGTTCCAGGAGAGGTTCTCGCCCAGACCGCACGTCCGGGACGCCGAAGGAAGCCGGGACGCGTTCGCGAAGGAGAGGACCGCGACCGACAGGGACCAGGTCAGACCGCTGCCCGAACCGACCGGGTCGGCGAGCAGTTCGAGATACGACTCGTTGTACGCGGAGTGCGGGTCGCCGCTGACGATCTCGCCCAGGTAGACGCCCGAGAAGGCGTTCGCCTGCCCGCCGGGCCCGTCCGCGGGGAGGTACCACGGGACCGACCAGTGGTCCCCCGACCCCGCGACGGGGGACGAGAACGTCGCATGGATCTCGTCCTCTTCGATCAACGGGCACGGATTCTGCTGGTAGAAGTCGGGGTCGAGCGGCCAGACTCCGCCGAGGAGCTCGAGGTACTCCGGATACATCGTCGGACACGAGATCGGCGGATGGATGCCCCCGACCGGCGCAGCGGCGACGGTCGTCGCCGCGGCCGTGGTGGGTGCGGCCGCCGCACTCCCGGACCCTCCGCCCAGCGAGAGGCCCGCCGGGACGAGCGCGCTCCCGAGCAGGAGCGCCGTCACCAGGAACAGCCCGGCGATCCGGCGGTTCATCCGCCGCCTCGGGACGCCCGGTTACGCGGGCCGGTCCGACTCTGGATCGGGCTCGGGCTCGGGGGCGGCGGGTGCCTCCTGCGGGTCGTACAACTCGACGCCAGGGAGCGCGTCGAGCCCCCGCGGGCGACGCTCCGCCGCCCGCGCCCGGGAGTAGTACGTGAACCCCGCCACGAACACGACGCCCCCGGCGGCGGCGAAGGCGTCACCGACGTACGGACCGTCGGCGACTCCCCGCCAGACCGGGATCCAGATCCCGACCAGGAAGACGAGGAGGCCGACGACCGCGATGCCGAGCCAGGTCGACGACGGGACCCCGCGTTCCTCGCGGGGTGGGGCCCGCGGAGGAGGAGGCCAGATCTCGACGTCGAGCGGAGCATCCCGGCCTCCCGAACCCATCGACCTACCCGCGGGTCCCGTACGTTCGGATGAACTCCTGGGCCCAGGTGAGGGTCTCCGCGGTGATCGACGACTTCGTCTTCTGCAGCGCCTCGAGCAGGTCCGCCATCCGGATCCCGACCATCGATTCGGTGGCGAGCGGGGTCCCCGGGGCCGCCTGGAGGGCGCCCTCGTTGAGGATCTGCTGGCGGAGCGCGATCAGCTTCGCCTCGTCGACCAGGCTCGCGATGTCGGCGCCGGAGTAGCCGGCGGTCCGCTTCGCCAGGTCGTCGAAGTCGACGGAGCCGTCGACGGGCACCCCCCGCAGGTGGATGCGGAAGATGTCGGCGCGGGCCTGCTGGTCGGGCGGCGGCACGTAGAAGATCTTGTCGAACCGCCCGGGCCGCAGCAGCGCCGGGTCGAGCGTCTGGGGCCGGTTCGTCGTGGCGATGATGATCACCTTGTCCTTCGGTCGAAGGCCGTCCATCTCCGTCAGGAACTGGCTGACGGCGCGCGAGACCTCGGGCGTCCGCATCGAGTCCTTGCTCGCGAGCGCGTCGATCTCGTCGAAGAAGATGATCGACGGCGCGTTCTCGCGGGCCCGGTAGAGGACCTCGCGGATCGCCGCCTCGCTCTGGCCGGCGAGGGCGCTGACGAGCTCCGGGCCGTTCACGATCTGCATCGGCACGTTGAGCTCGTTCGCGGCGGCCCGCATCAGGTGGGTCTTCCCGCAGCCGGGCGGGCCGAACAGGAGGATCCCCCGGCCCGTCTTGATCCGGTACGACTCCATCAGCTCGGGGCGCGTGAGCGGCAGTTCCACGTACTCCCGGATCGCCGACTTGATGTCCTCGAGACCGCCGACGTCCTCCCAGCGGACGACGATCCTCCGCTCCGAGCGCTGGGTCTGGTGCATCTTGCGCTCGTAGTCGAGCTTCATCGTCTCGTAGTCGGCGATCATCCGCAGCGAGATCGACGGCTTCATCCGCGGCACCACCGCCCGGAAGTCGTCCATCGACACGGCGGAGCGACCGCCCCCGGTCATCTGCCGGCGAACGGCGACCGTCGTCGCCTCGCGGACGAGGTTCGCCAGGTCGGCGCCGGAGAACCGCTCCGTCTTCCGCGCGATGTCGACCAGGTCGATGTCGCCCCGGACCGGCCGGCCCAGGAGGTGGACGTGCAGGATCTCCTGGCGCTCCGTGAAGTCGGGCGGCGGGACGTAGATGATCTTGTCGAGGCGGCCCGGCCGGAGCATCGCCTGGTCGATCAGGTCCGGCTTGTTGGTCGAGCC
>JASHWW010000164.1 GCA_030043855.1 Thermoplasmata archaeon | reverse complement strand
AGATGCGGCGAATCCTCGAGGGGATACGACGCCTGGCCGATCGCCCCGATCGCGGGGCCGTCGTAGAGCCGGGGAGAGACGTCTCGCAGCAGGCCGTCCTCGCCGCGAAACTCCCGATCGACCAGCGAGAGCAGGGTCGACGCGGCCGTCGCGTACTTCGGCTCCGCCGTGACCGCGCCGAGCTCGATCAGGCCGGCGGCGAACGCGACCTGGTCTTCGAGCAGCCCGTATCCGCTGGCCTCGTCGTCGTCGAGGCGGTGCGCGACCCCGCGTTCGGGGGCGAACGCGGTGGCGAGCCAGCGGTCGGCGGACCGGCGCGCGTCCGCGAGGATCTGGCGATCGTCGAGGACGGCGCCGGCGCGGGCGAAGGCCGCGAGGAACCGTCCGTTGATGTCCGCGTAGAGGGCGCGGTCGACCGTCGGGGTCGGGCGACGGGCCCGCGCGGCCGTGAGCGCGCCGACGGCCGAACGCAGGGTCGCCTCGGGTCCGTCGGGAAGTCGCAGACCGTCGGCCGCCTCGGTGAGCGGGAGGAGGCGGTAGAGGACGTTCTGGTCCGGGTCGTGCGGCATCCGTCCGTCCGTGCCGACCCCGAAGTACCGGCTCACCAACCGACCCGCATCGCCGTCGACGACCTCGCGCAGCTGCGCCTTCGACCACGTGAAGTAACTGCCGTCGTCCCCGGGAGCGTTGTCGGCGTCCTGACTCGCGCCCCAGCCGCCGCGCGGGTCCCCCAACGTACCGCGGGTCCACGCGACGGTCCCCCGGACGATCTCTTCGAAGCGCGGGTCGGCGAACCGCTGCACTCCTTCGGTGTACGCGGAGAGCAACGCGGCGTTGTCGACCCCCATCTTCTCGAAGTGCGGAACGTGCCAACCTTCGTCGACGGAGTAGCGGTGGAAGCCGCCGCCGAGCTGATCGTACACGCCGCCGTCGGCCATCCGTCGCAGGGTCTCCGCCGCGCGATCGGCGCTCGCGGGGTGCTGGTTCGCGTACGCGTCCCACAGCAGGAACGCGATCGCCGTGGGGTGCGGGAACTTCGGCGCGCCGCCGAATCCGCCGTGGGCGGGGTCGTAGCTGCCGTGGATCTCCGCCCGGACCGACGCGACGAACGCGTCCAGGCCCGTCGACCCGGCGCGCGCCTCGCGCATGCGCTGGAGCGCCGCCTGCACTTGGCCCGCCTGGGCCCGCAGACGGTCGGGTTCCTCGCGCCAGAGTCGCGCGACCTCCTGCAGGACGCGCCGGAATCCGGGGCGTCCGTGGCCGTCCGTCGGAGGGAAGTAGGTGCCGCCGAGGAACACTTCGCCGTCGGGCGTGAGGAATCCGGTCAACGGCCATCCGCCTTCGCCGCTCAGCGCGCCGACCTGGCGCTGGTACCGTCGGTCGACTTCCGGGTGCTCGTCCCGGTCGACCTTCACCGCGACGAAATGCTGTCGGAGGAGGCGGGCGACCTCGGGGTCGGAGTACGTCCCCTCGTCCATGACGTGGCACCAGTGGCACCACGACGCCCCGATGTCGAGCAGCACCGGGCGTCCGGTCCGCTGCGCGAGGGCGAACGGCTCGGGTCCCCACGGGTGCCAGTCGATCGCCTGCTCGGCGGCACCGCGGAGGTAGCTCGACCGCGCCTCGGCGAGCCGCGAGCCCCGGGCGCGTCCCGCGCCGTCCTCCTCGGCCATCGTGCGTCGGTCCGTCCGGCGCTCTTACGGTTGTCGGCGCCGGGGCCGCGTACCCTCGTAATCGGCTGTTGGCGACGTAACCGCGTTCGCGTCCGTTATATGGGGGGCCTCGGTGGGCCCGCGAGGTTGGGGTCGCGATGGAGATGCAGCCGGGCCAGATGGCCTACGATCGGGCGATCACCGTCTTTTCGCCCGACGGCCGTCTCTTCCAGGTCGAGTACGCCCGCGAGGCCGTCCGCCGGGGCGCGACGACCGCCGGGGTCGTCTACGCGAACGGGGTCGTCCTGATCGCCGACCGCCGCATCCCGAACCCGAAGCTCGCCGAGGCGGCCAGCCTCGAGAAGATCCACCAGATCGACGAGAACATCGGCTGCGCCACCGCCGGCCTGGTCGCCGACGCGCGCGTGCTGGTCGACTACGCGCGACTCGCGGCGCAGGTCAACCACGTCACCTACTCCGAGCCGATGACCGTCGAGCTCCTCGTCCGCCGCATCTGCGACTACAAGCAGCAGTACACGCAGTTCGGCGGGGTCCGGCCCTTCGGCACCGCGCTCCTCGTGGGCGGGTACGACGAGTCGGGGATCCATCTCTTCGAGACCGAGCCGTCCGGCTCGCTCACGAGTTTCCGCGCCGCCAGCACCGGGGGGAACAAGGGCCCGGTCATGGAACTGTTCGAGCAGAAGTACAAGCCCGGAATGGACCGCGACCAGGCGATCCTCCTGGCGCTCGAGGGTCTGCGCGCCGGCCTCGACGAGGGCGGGAACCTCGCCCAGGTGGAGGTCTGCACCGTCCAGGAAGGGCTGGGGATGAGCCGGCTCGGCTCCGACGAGATCCAGCGGTACGTCCAGCGGCTGCCGCCCGCCGGCGGGTCCGGCAAGGCCGCCCGGAGCTAGTCCCGCGGCGGGACCCACGGTCCCATGGTGAAGGTCGAGGACGCCGTCATCGCCCGATGGGAGCACGGGGGCTCGCGGTTCGAGGTCCTCGTCGACCCGCAGGCCGTCCAGGACTTGAAGGACGGGAAGGCGGTCGACCTCTCCGACAAGCTCGCTCTCGACCAGGTGTTCAAGGACGCCAAGAAAGGCGACAAGATCTCCGAGGAGTTCCTCGAGAAGACGTTCCGGACCCGCAACCTCGCGGAGATCGCGAAGCAGATCGTCCTCAAGGGCGAAGTCCAGGTCACGACGGAGCAGCGGCACCAGCTCCAGGCCGCGAAGCAGCGCCAGATCGTCGCGACGATCGCGCGCAACGCGATGAATCCGCAGACCGGGGCCCCGCACCCGCCGGCCCGGATCGAGGCCGCGATGACCGAGGCCAAGGTGCACATCGACCCGTTCAAGCCGGTCGACGCCCAGGTCCAGGAGGTCCTCGCGAAGCTCCGTCCGATCCTCCCGATCCGCCTCGACGTCGTGAAGGTGCGGATCCGGTTGCCCGCCCAGCACTACCCGCGCGTGATCGGCGAGATCAAGGGGCTCGGACGGCTGCTCGAAGAACAGTGGATGGGAGACGGCGCCTGGAGCGGGATCGTCGAGATCCCCGCCGGGGTGCAGACGGAGCTCTACGAGAAGCTCAACGCGCGCACGAAAGGCGCCGCCGAGACCGCTTTGGTTAAATAGGCCACCCCCGTCGCGCGGCCCGGTGCTGCAGGAAACATGTCCAGAGGTCATCGTCCCGGCCACCGTCGGCGTGGCCGCGAGGGGCAACCCTCGCCTCCGCACGGGGACCGGATACTAGTTCTGCCCGGCGAGGAGATCCCCGGCGAAGGGCTCCGGCCCGGCACGGGAACCTACCGCGTCGGGGGCAAGGTCTACGCGAGCGTGCTGGGCCTGCTCCAGCGCCGGCCGCCGTTCGTCCAGGTCGTTCCGCTGAGCGGCCGCTACGTGCCGAAGCCCGGCGACGTGGTCGTCGGGGTCGTGACGGACGTCCAGACGACGTTCTGGCTGCTCGACATCGGTGCCCCCCGGTGGGCGCCGCTCCACATGACCGGCACCCCGTGGCCCGTCGAGATCGGGGAGACCGGCAAATTCCTCCGGGTCGGCGACTCGGTCCTCGTGCAGGTCGAGAGCCTCGAGGCGACGGGTCGGATCGGCGTCACGATGCAGGGCGAGCGCTTGGGAAAGCTCGACGGCGGCACTCTCGCGCGCGTCTCCCCGGCCCGGGTCGCGCGCGTCGTCGGGCGGGACGGGTCGATGATCGACACCATCACCCGGCTGACGGGGGCCCAGGTCGTGGTCGGCCAGAACGGCCGGGTCTGGGTCAACGGCGACCCGGAGGCGATCCGACGGGTCTCCGCCGTCCTCCGCATGATCGAGGAGCACGGGCAGCGGAGCGGCCTCACCGGCCGCGTCGAGAGCTACCTCCTCGCCACCAGTCCGATCGCGGACCGGGAGGACGACGGCGGGTCCGCCCCGCGGCCGCCGTCCCCCCCGATCCCGAGCGACCTCCCGTCCCCCGAGCCGGAGGACGAGGAGTTCGACGACGACACCGGCTCGATCGGCCCGGACGGGCCCTGACACGTACCGAACAGGAGAATCGAAGATGGGAAGCGTAGGAGCGAAGGACGTCCCCGTCCTCCTCACGCCCGACGGGCGAAGGATCGACGGGCGCAAATTGGACGAACTGCGACCGATCCGGATCCGCGCCGGGGTCTCGCACCAGGCCGACGGGTCGGCGTTCGTCGAGTGGGGAGCGAACAAGGTGATGGCGGCGGTCTACGGGCCGCGCGAGGTCCACCCCCGCCACCTCCAGCAGAACAACAAGGCGGTCATCCAGTGCAAGTACAACATGGCCGCCTTCTCGGTCGACGAGCGCAAGCGCCCGGGCCTCGACCGCCGCTCGCAGGAGATCTCGAAGGTGATCGGGGAAGCGTTCGACTCCGTCATCTTTACCGAGGAGTTCCCGCGGACGAGCATCGACGTCTACATCGAGGTGCTGCAGGCGAACGCCGGGACCCGCTGCGCGGGGCTCGTCGCCGCCTCGGTCGCGCTCGCGGACGCCGGGATCCCGATGGTCGACCTCCTGCCCGCGGTCGCGGTCGGGAAGGTCGCCGGCGCGATCGCGCTCGATCTCAAGAAGGAGGAGGACAACTTCGGCGAGGCCGACCTGCCGATGGCCCTCGTCCCGCAGTCCGGCCGCCTCGTGCTGCTCCAGATGGAGGGGCACATGACCGAGGAGGAGCTGGGCCAGGCGTTGGACCTTGGCGTCCGCGGCTGCCGCGACATCTACGAGGTCATGAAGGCGGCGTTGCGCGAGCGGTACGCCGTCGGGGCCCCGGGAGGTGCGGCATGAGCGGCGAGGTCACCGCCGAGATCCTCACGAGCCACATCCTCGACCTCGCGTCGTCGGGGAAGCGGCTCGACGGCCGGACGGCCGACGAGTACCGCCCGATCTCCGTCGAGCCCGGGTTCGTGGTGACGGCCGACGGGAGCGCGCTCGCCCACATCGGCGACACGGCCGTGCTCTCCGGCATCAAGCTCGAACCGGGGAAGCCGTTCCCCGACACGCCCAACGCGGGCGTGCTGACGACGAACGCCGAGCTCGTCCCCCTGTCGAGCCCGATGTTCGAGCCGGGACCGCCGCAGCCCGGCGCGATCGAGGTCTCCCGGGTCGTCGACCGCGCGATCCGCGCGGCGGAGACGATCGACCTGACGCGCCTCTGCGTCACGCCCGGCGAGAAGAGCTGGGTCTGCTACACGGACATCCACGTCCTCGACCACGGCGGCAACCTGATCGATGCGGCGCTGCTCGCGGCCGTCACGGCGCTGCTCCACGCGACCGTCCCGGCGAAGCGGTTCGGGATCGCGGAGGCCGACTACGCGCTGGAGGTCGGCCACGTGCCGATCGAGTGCACGTTCGTCCGGCTCGGCGACACCATCGTCGTCGACCCGACCGTTGACGAGGAGCGCGCCGGGCAGGGCCGGCTCACGGTCGCGACCGACGAAGCGGGCCGCGTGGTCGCGATGCAGAAGGGGCTGGTCGGCGCCTTCTCGCCCGACGACGTCAAGGACGTCGTCCGGCGGGCGTTCCGGCACGGCGAGCGGATGCGCGCGATCGCGCGCGGGACGGGACGATGAGCCAGCGGACGAAGAAGGTCGGCTCGACCGGGTGGATGGGACCCCGCTACGGGATCCGGATCCGCCGCCGCGTCCTCGAGATCGATCGCGCGGCCGGCCGGCGGGCGCCGTGCCCGCGCTGTTCGACCGTCACGCTGTCGCGCGTCGCGAGCGGGATCTTCGAATGCCGCCGGTGCGGGACCCGGTTCGCCTCGAACGCCTACGTCTTCCAGGCACCGCCCCCGATCACGCGGACCGAGAAGGAGTCGGGCGCGGGCAAGGCTTAAGCCGCCCGCGTCCCCGTACGTCCCATGTTCCGGTGCATCCGCTGCGGGGAAGCGCTCCCGTCGGACGCGAATCTCTTCGGGGTCCGCTGCGACAATTGCGGCGGGAAGATCTTCACGAAGGAACACCCGAACGTCAAGAAGGTGCTGAAGGCGCGCTGATCGGGCTCTGGACCTCGATCCAGATCCCGTCCGGGTCGGCCACGAAGCCGATCCAGTACTTGCCGGCCTCCACCCACGGCGCGATCGCCACGGTCCCGCCGAAGTGGGTGAGGCGCTCGATCGTCGCGCGCGCGTCCGCGACGTCGACCCCGAAGTGGTCGAGCCCCTCCCCCGCCGAGTACGGCGTCGCGT
>JASHWW010000163.1 GCA_030043855.1 Thermoplasmata archaeon | reverse complement strand
TCCGGGCGAGGCTCCGCGGCCCGGCCGTGCTTCTTCGCGAGGTAGGCATCGATCGCCGACGCTGCCCGCTCCCCGGCGGCCATCGCGTGAACGACCGAGCGGCCTCCGGTCGCGAAGACTCCCTCGACGTCCGTCATCCAGCCCTCCCGCTTCCCCTCGGGCCAGCCCATCGACGCGAACTTGAAGTCGTACTCCGGTCCGAAGCCGTCGACATCGGCGACCTCTCCGACGGCGACGATGATCATGTCGCACGGGAGAGTCTCTTCCGAATTCGGCACCACGACCAGGGTGCGCCGTCCCTTGGCGTCGGGGGGGCCGTGCTCGGTCCGTTCGACCACTAGGCCCTCGACGTGGTCGGTGCCGAGGATCGCCTTCGGCGCCCGGTAGAAGACGTAGCGGACGCCCTCGATCTCGCCGCCGGACTTCTCCTCCTCGGTCGCCTTCATGTCCTCGGGACCCCGGCGGTAGACGAGCTGGACCTCACCGCCTTCCGTGAGGCGTCGGGCGGACCGCGCGGCGTCGAGCGCGACGTCCCCCGCACCGATGACGACCACCCGCCGGTTGTGCCGACCGAAGAGCCCCTCCGGTCGCTTGTTCATGGCGAGCAGGAACGGGAGCGCATGGTAGACCCCGGCCATCTCCTCCCCGGGGATACCCAGTTCGCGGGCCTTCGACGCCCCGACGGAGACGAGGACGGCCTCGTACCCTTCGGCCAGGAGGCTCTTCGGCGTGAAGTCGATGCCGGCTCGCTTCCCGACGACGAACGTGATGTCGAGGTTCTTCCACCGGGCGAGGTCGGTGTCCAGATCGTCCCGCTCGAGGTGGTACCGGGGAATCGTATTGATCTGGCCCCCCAGGAACGGCTCGTGCTCGTAGATCGTGACCGGGTGGCCCCGTACGGCCAGATCCCATGCGGCCATCAGTCCCGCCGGTCCGGCGCCCACGACCGCGATCCGCTCCTCCTTGCGTTTTGAAGGAACGTAGAGGAGGTCGCTGTTGCCGTACTCGAGGGCCGCGCGCTTGAGATGGCGGATCGCGATGGGAACGCCACGTCCCGCCATGATGCAGTCGTCCTCGCAGAAGTGGTAGCAGGTCTTGCAGAGGACCGTGGCCAGCGGATTGTCGCGGAGCGTCAGACGCGCCGCCCCGTCGAAGTCTCGCTGCCCCACGAGGATGTTGTAACCCCGGCAATCCTGTGTGATCGGACAACCCTGGATGCAGTACGGCATCGCGCACTCCAGGCAGCGTTGCCCTTCGAGGACCGACTCCTCGAGGGTGTACGGCTGGTCGATCAGGGCGAACTTCTCGATGCGTTCCTCCCGGGTCTCCTCGCGAATCGGGACGCGTTCGTAACGATCCATGGCTTGGAGAGCCGGCGAGACCGCCTTGGCAGCGGAAGAGACCAACGTCCCCGCTTTAGGCTTCGCGGGTGCGAATGCCACGGTCTCTCATGGGCGGTCGGCGAGGGCGCCGGGCGTCGTCTCCCTCGCCGTGCCTCCGGGCCGGCGGCGCTGCTGGACCGGTGGCCGGCCGCGCGAGCGTCGTCTCTCGGGTGGGCCAAGCGACGTCCGGGGCATCTACCCCGGACTCCACTCCTTGGGGGGCTGACTGAAGGAGAACAGATTCCCGTCGGGATCTCGAAAGGTCGCTGCGGTCCCCCAGGGGTACTCCTTGGGCGGCTGGGGGAACTCCACGCCCCGGGCGTGCAACTCCGCGTAGACTTTCTGGCAATCGGCGACTCGGAGCACGAGCGGAGGAGCCCGGGCCGGTTCCCACTGTTTCGACCAGGCCTTCTGCGCCGGATCGACCGCGGATCCCACTTCCCACAAGGCGATCTCGAGATCTTGCCCCTTCGGGCCGACGGTGACCCAACGGACGCCGCCGCCGGGGGGGCGAAAATCCGTCTTCTTCTCGAATCCCACCTTTTCCGTGAAGAATTCGAGCGAACGGGCCTGGTTGCTCACGACCAACGTCACCTGGACTATGCGACCCTCCATACGAGACCCCGAATCCCCGGCCGTTCGACGCGACCGTGCTCCTCTACCGCGGACAACCATATAACTATGTCATTATATCAGTCGAAGACCAGATTTCCGAGGAACTTCGGGAGGGATCGCGCCAGCCCCCGATCGACCTGCATGAGTTATTACGGATGTGGTTATTCGAAATCCCACGCCGATGGACGCTTTTGAAGCCCTGGCCGACCCGACCCGCCGGCAGGTGCTGGATCTGCTGAGCCGACGGGAGCGAACGGCCGGGGAGCTCGGGCGGGGCTTCCCATCGGTCAGCCAGCCCGGGATGTCCCGGCATCTGCGGGTGCTGCGGGAAGCAGGTTTGGTCCGAGTGCGACGGGAACGGAGCTACCGGATCTACTCGATCCGCTCGGACGGCCTCGCGGGCGTCGACGCATGGATGCGAAAGTACCGCGAGTTTTGGAAGCAGGAGCTGGACTCTCTCGAGCGGTATCTCGACGGGTCGGGGTTATCGACCGCCGAGTCGCGGCGCACGCGTCGACACCGTTGATTCCGGAACTCACGTCGCCCAGCGCGACCGCGGGCCGACCCCTGACTGAGTTCTCTCCGGAATCGGCCAGCGGACCCCCGCGTCG
>JASHWW010000162.1 GCA_030043855.1 Thermoplasmata archaeon | reverse complement strand
GTCTCACCGACGGCGAGCGCCAGCGGCTCGCGGTGGAACCCGCGGTCGGTCTGGCGACCGTTCGGCAGATAATCGAGAATGTACGCGTAGCTCTCCACGGGTCGGCCTCCCGATCATCGGTGGTGCGCCACGATCTCGAGGAGACGGGCGACCTGCGCCTCGTCCAGCGCGACCCGCTCCTTCGAGAACAGGAGGCGGACCTCGTCCGGGAACTGGGGGAGCGTGTCGGCGACCTTCACGGCGAGCGACGTGTCGACGTACGGGAGCGTCTTCAGCTCCGCGATCAGCGCATCGGTCGCCTCGGGCGTGAGGCGGGCGAACAGCTCGGCGTGCTGGAGGGCGAGCGCCGCCTCGCGGGGGAGCGTCCGGCGGGTCGCCTCGGAAGCGAGCAGCTCCTTCACCTTGGCGAGGGCGACCGGCTCAGGCATCGCGGGGGCCTCCGGCCGGAAGGAGATGGATCGGGGCGGCGATCAGCTCCTTGCGCTTGCCGCCGTCCAAGAACGCGACCCGGTACGAGCGGCCGGACTTCGCGACGACCGTCGCGGTCCGCCCCTGGTAGCGGGGGTGGGGCTGCCCGTGCGGGTCCGACGGCTCGATGCGGACCATCACCTGGTCGCCGATCGCGAACTCCCGCAGGAAGCGGGTGACCGGCGGGAGCCCGCGCTCGCGGACCTCCTTCGTGAACGTTCCGCGGGTGCGGGAGCGGAACCCCTTGGAGCTCTTGACCATCTATTCCTCCGGATCGTGGATCGCCAGGACGTCGAGGTATTCGACCTTCAGCGGGACCCCGACGAGCGACGCGAGGCTGGGCTCGGTACGGCCTCCATCTCCTTCCACCCACTCCTTGACGTAGGTACCGGCCTCGGTTCTCAGGTCGAGCGTGAACCGTCCGTCGGAGGCGTCGACGAGGCGCGCGGTGACGACCCTCCGCGTGCGGACGCGGTCGGATCGGCGGTGCGCGACGCGGGTCGGCGTCCGCTGGGCGATCGCCCGGGCGGTCGCGAGGTCCAGCGCCTCATTAACCTTTCCCACCTCGGCCGCGCCGAGCACCCCGACGCGGTACGACTTCTCCGGCGCCGCCTCCTTCACGCGCACGACCTCCTGGGCGTCGGAGGCCCGTACGTCCACGACCTCGACCCGTCCGTCCGACGTGGGCGCGACCGCCGCGGCGAGCGCGGCCAGGTCGACGGTCCGGTGGACGGGGCGGAGCAGCTCCAGGACGAACGGCCGACCGCGGCCCAGCATCCGGGCGTCGATGTCCTCCCGGCCCATCCCGTGGAACCGGGTCCCTTCCGCCGCGGTCGCGGCGACGAACGGGGCGGCCACCAGCTCCTCCACGCTCGTCGGGTAGGTCTTCCCGGTGCCGCCGCAGGTGACGCACCCGCGCCCCTGGCACCGGCGGCACGGCCACCGGGTCTGCGGGAGCGTCCGGTCGAGCTTGCGGTACCGTCCGCGGACGTACAGGGAGAGGACGGTGACCTCGACCCGGCCGACCGGGAGGTCGCCGAGGAAGACGACGTCCGGCCGATCCGGTCCCCCCTCGGCCCCGGTGGCGGCTCCGAGGCGCTTCCCCCACTCCCGATTGAAGGCGGCGCGGGCGCTCTCCCCCCACTCCGTGCGGAGCTCCGCCCAGAGGGCCTCCTCCGCGGCGAGGCGCTCCGGGTCCCAGCGGGAGCCGCACGTGAACCGGTGCCATTCGCGGCCCTCGGCGGCGCGACGTGCGCGATCGACCCAGACGTCGAGGCGGGCGAAGGAGTCGCCACAGACCGGGCACGGCACCTGCGGCGGCGGGCGTTCGCCGCCGAGGGCGGCGACCAGCCGCTCGGTCCGCTGCGGGTTCGTCAGTCCGCGGCCGAGGCGGCCGAAGAGCCGACCGTAGCACTCGTCGCAGAGGCCTCGCGCGAGCGCCGCGCGGGCGACCTCGAGCGCCGGCCCGGTCGGTTCGAAGTCGACGGGGGGCGCCACAACGCGCCGACCGTCCGGTCCGAGAAAAGGAGTGCGAGGCCCGCCGGCGGCCGCACCGCTTTTACTCGGCCGCTCTCTCCCCTGCACGTCGCATGCCGTCGATCACCGAGCCGGAACTCACGCGGGCGATCGAGCGGACGCTGGTCGCCCGCGGCAAAATGCCCGCGGCCGAGGCGCGGCCCGTCGCGCGGATGGTGCTCGGCTACTTCGGGGCCGACGACACCGTCCTCGACAACAAGCTCTCGAGCGAGGACCGCGACCGGTTCTACCAGCTCGAGGAGGAGGGGCTGCTGACGAGCGAGGAGGAGGACGCGACCGTCTCCCGCGGGAAGACCTGGCGGATCCACTACTGGCTCCTGAAGAAGGCCCGGATCCGCGACGTCGGACAGGCCGGGGACGCGGCGCCCCCCGACGAGGCCGAGGCGGTCTATCGGTCGATCGGCGAGGCCGCCTGGCAGCGGAAGTAGCCGCTCCCCCTACTTCGGCGGCGGCGCGCGCCCCATACCGGGCTGGTAGCGCTGCGACGGCAGGAGCGCCGGGTAGTCGGCGGTCTGGATCACGGTGCGGACGTGCTCGATCGCGAGCACCGCGAACGCGATCACGGCGAGGAGGCCGACGAGCGACGCGAAGCTGACCGCGACGCCCGAGATCCCGACGAACACGAGGATCGCGGCGAGGGAGGCGAGCGCGTTGTACGAAGCGTGCATGCCGACCGCGAGGAGGTAGTAGGAGCCGCTGCCGGGGCCGGGAACGCGGTACTGGGAGCGCGCGTAGCCGTAGCCGAACATCGCGGTCGAGCTGCCGTGGAGGAGGACCGCCGAGACGCTCCGCACCAGGATGAGGGCGATCCCGGCGGCGAGGCCTCCGACGATCCAGGCGCCGAGGCCGTAGAGGAACGTCTCGAAGAACCCGAACCCGAGCCCGACCGACGCGCCGAAGACCGGCCCGTCGGCGATCTGGCGGAGGTCGCCGCGGCGGGCGACGACGCCGCTCGCCTTCAGCGCCTCTTCGATGAACGGCGCGATGACGAGGACGAGGAAGAAGGCGCCGAGGGAGGAGTTGCCGTTCAGGAAGACGAACTCGGGCGCGGGATACTGGGTCGAGAACGCCGTGCCCGCCTCGACGATCACGAGCTCGAGGAACCCGGCCGCGAGCGTGGCGAAGATCGCCCCGTAGGCGAACGCGCGGAGCAACGGTCCCCAGCCCTCGGTGCGGTAGCGCTCGGTCCGCCGGATCCAGGAGAGGTAGATCAGCGCCGGGATCAGAGAGACGAGCAGCAGGATCACGAAGTCGAGGGCGTCGGTCGTCGCGCTCACTTCGCCTCCGGGTACGCGTAGAACCCCTCACCGGTCTTCCGGCCGAGCTTCTTGGCCGCCACCATCGTGCGGAGCAGCGGGCAGACCCGGTACCGGCTGTCGCGGAACCCGTCCCACAGGACGTCGAGGATGGCGACGGCGGTGTCGATCCCGACCAGGTCGACCAGCTCGAACGGGCCCATCGGGTGGTGGAACCCGAGCTTGTAGGCGGTGTCGATGTCGTCGCGGGTCGCCACCCCCTCGTATAGCATCCACGCCGCCTCGTTGACGAGCACGGCCAGGGCCCGGGTCGTCACGAACCCCGGCGTGTCGGCGCTGGTGACGACCGTCTTGCCCAGGCTCTCGGCGAACGCGCGCGCGCTCGCCACGACCTCCGGACGCGTCCGATGCCCGGGGATCAGCTCGACCAACGGCATCTGCAGGACCGGGTTGAAGAAGTGGATCCCGACGACGCGTCCGGGGTCCGTCAGTTCCTGGGCGATCGACGTGATCGGCAGCGAGGAGGTGTTCGACGCCAGGAGCGCCGTCGGGCTCGCCGCCGCCTCGAGCTCGCGGAAGATCGACCGCTTGAGCGCCAGATTCTCCGGTGCCGCCTCGACGACGATCTGCGCGGCATCCGCCCGCCGGAACCCGATGGCGATGTCGACGCGCGCGAGCGCGGCGTCGCGGTCCGGCGCGGAGAGCTTGCCGCGCTCGACGGCACGGCCGAGCGCGCGCTCCGCGTTCGCCAACCCGCGACGGGCCATCTCCTCGGAGACGTCCTCGAGCGTGACCGGGTAGCCGGCGAGCGCGCACTGCGCCGCGACACCGCTCCCCATGATCCCCGCCCCGACCACGAACACCCGCTTGCGCACGGAGGCGCGCGGGTCGCTCTCGACCGGAGCCGGGCCGTCCCCGCTCACGGGGTCTCCGGGGGCGCGACCGGGCGGACCAGCAGGAGGAATTCGCAAGCGCGGCAGATCTCTCCGGTCGACGGCTCGCCGCAGGCTCGGCAGCGGGCGGGCGCCCCGGATCCTTCCGTCCGGAGCAGGAGGTCGACCAGACGCTCGTGGGTCCGCAGGAGCGACTGCCGCGTCCCCGGCTGCGTCTCCTCGAGCTCCCAGACGATCTCGCGGAACCGGTTCCGGACCGCGCGGTGGGCGTGCGGGCACTCGCCGTGGTCGAACGGGATCCCGGCGAGGCGGGCGGCCAGGAAGACCTCCCGCTCCGGCACCTGGGCGAGGGGGGCGATGCGGGGGATCAGGTCGGGTTGCCGGACCCGATGCGGCGCCATCCGGGCGAGCCGGTCGAGGTCGCCCCGGACGAGGTTCATCAGCACGGTCTGGGCGAGGTCGTCGAGGTTGAACCCGAGCAGGAGGGCATCGGCGCCGGCGTCGCGCGCCGCCCGGTTGAGCAGCTGGCGGCGCCACACGCCGCAGTAGGAGCACGGGGGGGCCCCGAGCTCGACGGCCGCCACGTCGGTCGTCGTCCCCAGTCGCTCCCCGGCCCGGACGACCCGATGCTCGACCCCCAGCTGCGACGTCAGGGTCGCGGCCGCCTCGAGCGTTCCCGAACGGTAGCCGGCGATCCCCTCGTCGACCGACACGGCGACGAGCCGGACCGGGGCGCCGCGGCGGAAGTACCGGGCGGCGAGGTGCAGCGTGACGGCCGAATCCTTCCCGCCCGACAGCGCCACGGCGATCGTGCCGCCCCGGACGCCCGGGAGCTGACGTTGCATCTCCCGCCGGAATCGCTCCTCGACGGAGGCGAGGAGGTGCGGGCCGCACAGGTGCGCGGACCGGTACGGCTGGTCGACGACCGCGGGGCGCTCGCACCGAGAGCAGCGCACGGCGTGCGAACCGCCCGGCGATATTTAGCGAACCGCGACCGCGCGACCTTCCACTGCGCGCATACGATTATTAGGCAAATCCCGGCCAGCGAGCGCCGATGGCATCGACCGGAGGCATCGTCCGCGTGCCGGCGGTCCCGCGCCGATCGCCGTCGATCTCGGGGGCCGAGGCGACGAGCCCGGCGTTCAGCGTCACCGACATGGTCGATCGGTTCCAGCGGATGCTCCAGTCGCAGGAACGGAGTCCGTGCACCGTCAAACAGTACGGGCACATCGCGCGGACGTTCCTCGCCTTCTCCCAGAAGCCGCTTGACGAGGTGACGCTCCGGGACCTGGAGGCGTTCCGGGAGTACCTGGTGCTGCAGCGACACTATTCGAAGAACTCGCTCTACACGACCGTCCGCGGACTCGCCTGCCTGTTCCGGAGCTTCGGCCTCTCGACCGCCGACCAGCTCCAGCCGCCGCGGCGGCCGGAGCGCCTGCCCCGCTACCTCGCGGAGGAGGAGATGCACCGGCTGTTCGAGGCGGTCAAGGACTCCCCGCGCGACAGCGCGATCGTCCACGTCCTCGCCTTCTGCGGGCTGCGGGTCGGCGAGCTCTGCCACCTCCTGCTCGAGGACCTCGAGTTCGAGCGGAACGTGCTCCACGTCCGCAGCGGCAAGGGCGACAAGGACCGGGAGGTCGTGATGGAGGACCGGACCCGCGCCGCGATCGACCGGTATCTCACGGAGCGGACCCTCTCGGGGACGTCCAACCCGCGACTGTTCCCGGTCGGACCGGTCACGGTGGAGCGGATCGTCCGGCGGGCGGCCCAGTCGGCCGGGATCCCGCGCCGCGTCACCCCGCACATGCTCCGCCACACGCTCGCCACCGCGCTCCTGTCGCGCGGGTGCGACATCCGCTACATCCAGAAGCTGCTCGGCCACGCGTCGGTCGCCACGACGCAGATCTACACCCACGTCGACACGCAGTCGCTCCGCGACGCGTACCAGCGGGCCAAGCCGCAGTATTAACCCCCGGCCGACTCCGTCCGCCGTGCCGGCCGACCGCGCCGAGACGATCGTCCTGGGAGCGGGGATCGCCGGCTGCGCGCTCGCCTTCCACCTCGCCACCCGCTCGCACGGGCCGGTCGTCGTCTTCGACCCGCAGACGCCCGGCGCCGGCGCCACCGGCCGCGCCGCCGGCATCGTGACGGAGCAGCTCTGGGACCGCTGGGACGTCGAGGTCACCCGGGCCTCGAAATCGGAGTACGCGGCGCTCGCGGCCCGGTGGGACCCGACGGCCTACTCGGTGAACGGCTTCGTCCGCTGGACCCGACGTCCCGAGGTCGCGGACGCGCTCGCGCGATCGGTCGAGCGCCTCGAGGGCTGGGGGGTCCGGTCCCGGGTGCTGTCCGTCGACGAGCTCGCGGCGCGGTTCCCGTCGGGCCGGTTCGTAGGGGTGGTCGCCGCCACCGGGTGCGTCGACGACGCGGTCGTGACCCCGAGCGCGATCGCCCAGATCTACGCGGAGGGCGCCCGCGCGAACGGGGTCGATTTCTGGCTCGGGCGTCCGCTCGCCCGGTTCGCGCCGGTCGGCGGGGAGTGGGAGCTCACCTGCGGGGGCCGGATGGTCCGCGCCCCGCGGGCCGTGGTCGCCGCGGGCGCCTGGTCGAAGCGGCTCCTGGCGGGCGTCGGACACCCGGTGCCCCTCGCCCCGTACCGGACGCAGGCGGCGATCCTGCGGCCGGCGCCACCGGCCCCCGCCGACCTGCCGTCGGCGCACGATCTCGACACCGACGTCTACGTCCGGCCCGAGCAGAACGGCCGGATCCTGGCCGGGGACGGCACGGAGCTGGTCGAGGTCGACCCCGACACGTTCCGGATCGGGGGGGACGATGCGTTCGTGGCCCACGTCGCCGAGACGTTCGCCGAGCGGTTCCCCGGTTGGGCCGAAGCGGAGCTGGTGCGCGCGTGGGCCGGGGTCTGCTGCTCGACGCCCGACCGCCACCCGCTCGTCGGGCCGGTCCCGGGCGCCGAGGGGCTCTACGTGATCGCCGGGTTCAACGGGTTCGGCGTGATGCGCGCCGGCGGCGCGGCGGGCCGACTCGCGGCGGTACTGTCGTCCGGCGACGACGACCGCGAGCTCGAGCGGCTCGGGCCGGCCGACCCCCGTCGCTTCGCGGGGCCGATCGCCGAGTTCGCGCCGCGCCCCGGGTTCACGCTCGAAGGCGGCGATGACCCTCGCTTCTGACGCGCTCGCGATCGCCCGCGCCGGCATCCGGGCGGTCGATCCGGCGCAGGCGGTCCGGCGGTCCGTCGCGACGACCCGTCGCGGGTTCCGCATCGGTGTGCGGCCGATCCCCGTCGGGCCCGGCGGGCGCATCCACCTCGTGGCGATCGGCAAGGCTGCCGGGCCGATGGCCGACGCGGCGAGTCGGTGCCTCGGACGGGACGTCGAAGGGATCGCGATCGCACCCCACGGCTACCCCGCCCCACGGGATTCGGCACGGGCGGTCTGGGGAGACCATCCCGTGCCCGGCCCGCGGAGCTTCCGTGCCGGGCGAGAGCTGTTGCGGTTCGTGGCCGGCACCTCGTCCGGGGATGCGGTCCTCTTCCTGATCTCCGGCGGGGGATCGGCGACGGTCGAGGCGCCCTCTCCCGGCGTGGCGGCCGACGATCTTCGGCGGACGACCGAGCTCCTGTTGTCGTCCGGCGCACCGATCGGGGCGATGAACGCGATCCGCCGTCACCTCTCGCAGGTCAAAGGGGGCCGTCTCGCGGTCGCGACCACGGCAGCGACGTTCGGCACGGTCGCCCTCAGCGACGTCGTGGGGGATCCGCCGCCCGACGTCGCCTCGGGACCGACCGTCGGCGACCCGAGCCGGTTCCGCGATGCCGTCGCGGCCTGGGATCGGTACCCCGCGATGCGACGTGCCCCAGGGTCGATCCGCCGATATCTCCGGGACGGGGCGCGCGGGCTGCGCCCGGAGACGCCCAAGCCGGGCGACACCCGATTCCGAGGCCGACCGTTCGTGTTCGGTGGGACGAATCGCGTCGCCCTCGCCGGGGCCGCGGCGGAGGCACGGCGCCGCGGGTACGCGACGCACGTTGGATCGAGCCGGGTCGTCGGGGAGACGCGCCCCGTCGCGGAGGCGTTCGCACGTCGGTTGATGCGACGCGCCGGAACCGCCCCCCGGAGCGCTTGGCTGACCGGCGGCGAGACGACCGTGACCCTCGGGCCCGATCCGGGCAAGGGCGGTCGGAACCAGGAGTTCGTCCTGGCGGCCGCGCCGATCCTGGCGGGCCGCCCGATCCTGATCCTCTCGGCCGGGACGGACGGCGTCGACGGACCGACGGACGCCGCCGGCGGGTGGGTCGACGGGGCGACCGCGGAGGACGCGCGACGTGTGGGGGTCGACCTGCGCACGGCGCTCGAACGCCACGCGGGCTACGACGCGCTCCGGCGGCTGGGACGCTTATGGCGACCGGGTCCGACCGGAACGAACGTGATGGACCTGCATCTGGGGTTGATCGGGACCGGCCCGGGCGGGGTCAGGGGTACGGCGGGAAGTAGTCGGCCCGATGCGGCTCCTTCCAGTCGACGTAGACGCTCTTGAGCTGAAGGTAGTCGCGGACGCCCCACACGGTCCCCTCGCCGCCGAGCCCGCTCTGCCGGAACCCCGCGTGGTAGCCCTGCGGTGTCTCGGGACCGACCCGGTTCACGTACGTCTCCCCGAACTTCAGCTCCCGCGCGGCCTTCTCGGCGAGCGAGACGTCGCGGGTGAAGACGTAGCTCGACAGCCCGTAGATGCTCTCGTTCGCGCGACGGATCGCCTCGTCCCAGTCGGCGAACGTGAGGACCGGGAGGACGGGGCCGAAGATCTCGTCGCGCGCGATCGGATTGGCGTCGTCGACGTTCTGGAGGACCGTCGGCAGGTAGAACGCGCCCCGGGCGAGGGCCCCGCCGGGCGCACCGCCGCCGACCGAGACCCGCGCCCCCGCCCGCACCGCCGCCTCGACGTCCTTCGCGACCTGATCGCGCGCTCCGAGCGAGTAGAGCGGACCGACGTCGACGTGGTCGGAGAGCCCCGGACCGACGCGGAGCGCCCGCACGAGCGTGTCGACCTTCTGCGCGAACGGCTCCGCGATCCGGGCGTCGACGTAGCACCGCTCGGCGGCGATGCACGCCTGGCCGGCGTTCCAGTACCGCGCCCAGACGGTCGCGCGGGCGGCCCAGTCGAGGTCCGCGTCGCGGCCGACGAGGACGGGCGCCTTCCCGCCGAGCTCGAGGAGACACTTCACGACGCCTGGCGCGGCGAGCTTCAGCACCTCGATGCCGCTCGCGGTCGAGCCGGTCAGGGTCACGGTGGAGCACTTCGGGTGCTGGATCAGCGCCGGGCCGAGCTCACCGCCCGGCCCGGTCACGACGTTCAGGACCCCCGGCGGGAGCCCGGCGTCCCGGAGCGCTTCGGCGAGGAGCAACGACGTGAGGGGCGTGGCGCTTGACGGCTTGAGCACCATCGTATTCCCGCCCAGCAGGGCCGGGGCGATCTTCCGGGTCACCGTCGCCGCCGGGAAGTTCCACGGGGTGATCCCCACCACGACCCCCCGGGGCAGCCAGAGGAGCCGCAGCGACTCGCCGGTGGGCAGCCCCGCGACCTCCTCGCCCGAATGGGTGCGGGCGAACGCCGGGTAGTACTCCAGATTGTCGATCGCGCCGTTCACCTCGTTCCGGCTCTCGTAGAGGACCTTCCCCATCTCGCGGGTGATCAGGTGCGCCAGCTCCTCGGCGCGGGCCCGCAGCCGCTCCGCCGCCCGGAGGAGGATCTTTCCGCGCGCCGCGGCGCCGACCGCTTCCCACCCCGGCTGGGCCCGCGCGGCCGAATCGATCGCCGCCCGCGCGTCGTCGCCCGTTCCCTTCGCCACCTCGCCGACGACCGAACCGTCGGCGGGGTCGACGACCCGGGAGGTCGCCCGGCCGCCGAGGGGAACGGTCTCGTTGTCGAGGAACAGACCGCGGACGACCGCGCCGGTCATGGCCCGCCGAAGGTCGCGGGCCGTATACGACTAGCCCGGGGCGCGCAGCGCCGCGAGCTTCTCGAGGAACTCCACGCCCTCGCCGGTGGTCATCGGTCGGCCGTCCTCGCGCGCGAGCGGCAGGCCGGCGACGCGGCAGGCGTCCTCCGGCGTCTTCCCGCCGAGGAGCTCCCGGACCGCCACGCGCTCGCGACGACCGAGGTGCATCCCGGCCAGTTCGAACTCCTCGAACGCCTCGGTGGCGATCGGGGCTAGGACGCGGGCGATCCGGGCCATCTCGGCCGCGTAGAGCCGGATCTCCTCCTGGGCGTGGGGGTCCAGGCGGAGCGACAGGAAGTGGAAGAGGTTCCAGAGGTTCGTCTTCCAGTACCACTGGGTGTAGTAGGAGAGCGGGAGGACGACGCGGGCGACCTCCCGCGCGACCCCCTCCTCCAACGCCCGGGTGTAGACGGCGTACGCGTCCCGCGAGATCCGGTCCAGGTCGGAGCGGAACCGGTCGACGACCTCGGGCGGGAGCGCCTCGCCCCGGCCCTGCCGGTTGCGGGTCGATTGGCGACGGACCGCGTCCGGGGGCATCGGCTCGAACTCGTCGACGACGACGCTGTACCGAGCGCTGACCTCGTTGACCGAGCTGGTGCGGTGGCGGATGAACTGCCGGGCGACGAAGATCGGGAGCCGGACGAGGAACTTCACCTCGACCATCTCGAACGGCGTCGTGTGGCGGTGGCGCATCAGGTAGCGGATCAGACCGCGGTCGTCCCGGACCGTCTTCGTGCCGGCGCCGTACGACACCCGCGCCGCCTGCACGATCGCCGCGTCGTTCCCCATGTAGTCGACCAGGGCGACGAAGCCGTGGGCCAGGATCGGATGGCGAACCCCGATCTCGCGGTCGGCCTCGGGCACGGACGGCCGGCCCATCGGCGGTTCGGCGTCGGGCACGGTTCCCGGACGGAGCGCGGACGATAAAGGCGAACCGTGCGCGAAAACGTATAGGCGGACGTCCGGTCGAACTGCGGGAGGGGACCGATGGCCCGGATCTTCGTCGGGGTCGCGTGGCCATACTCCAACGGCCCGTTCCACCTGGGCCACCTCGCGGGCGCCTACCTTCCCGGCGACATCTTCGCGCGGTACCATCGGTTGCGCGGGGACGAGGTCCTCCTCGTCTCCGGCTCCGACATGCACGGCACGCCGACGCTCGTCACCGCCGAGAAGGAGGGCGTCGCCCCGCGCGCCGTCGCGGAGCGGTACCACGCCGTCAATCGCGCGGCGTTCGAGCAGCTGGGATTCTCCTTCGACCTGTACACGACGACCCACACCCTCGTCCACGAGCGGACCGTGCAGGAGACGTTCCTCGCGCTCCTCGAGCACGGCTTCGTCCAGCGCCGCACGGCCGAGGGAGCGTTCTGCCCGAAGCACGCGCGGTTCCTGCCGGACCGGTATCTCGTCGGGACCTGTCCGCACTGCGGATT
>JASHWW010000161.1 GCA_030043855.1 Thermoplasmata archaeon | reverse complement strand
CCACGAGAGGGCGGCCGCGAGCCCGGGGACGCTCGTCGTCCCCAGCGAGTGGACGGTGGATCGCAGGCGCTCGAGGTCGTCTTCCGAGGGGCCGAACAGCCCGGACATCGACCGACCGGCGGCCGGGACCGTCAAGAACCTATCGTTGGAGACGCACCCGGGAGGGAAGGCACCGGACAGCCGCCTCCCCTGGTCTGTGGACGGTGCCACCAGGGGGTTCGGCTGCCGGTGCCCGAGGCCAACCTACGACAGTTCGCGACCGACTATATAGTTGACCCTGGCCCCCGAACGGTGCCCGGTGCCGTCCCGGCGCGACCGAGGCTTGATTTACCCGACCCGGCTAGATGTCCGTAGGCGGTTCCGGGACCGCCGCGCCATGTCGTCCGCTCACGATGTAGCCGCCGTCGATGTACGCCGTTCGGCCGAATTCGCCGGAGGGACTCCCCCCATCGAGGCGGTGCTGCTCGGCACCAACGACGACACGCGTCTGCTGCTCCGCGGTCTGATCCGGCTCCATCGCCACCGCGTCGCGCTCGAGGCCCGGACGATCGACGAGCTGGAGGGCCTTCCGCCCTCGACCCGACCCCGCGTCCTCATCCAGGACGTGGACGCCGAGGACGACCGGTGGTCGGACGAGCTGCGGTTCGCGCTCGACCGCCATCCGGACCTCCGGGCGGTCGTCCTGCTCCCCACCGACGGAACCTCGCTCCGGGCGGAAGCCCTCCGCGCGGGGGCGAGCGCGGTGATCGTCCGGCCGTTCGCCGTCCGCGAGCTGGTCCGGAAGGTCACCGAGGTCGTCGACGATCCGGCGCCCCGACCCCGGTCCGGGTCGCGGCAGCCGTAAAGGCCGTCCCACTCTCCCGGGGACCGTGGGACCCCGGACGGCCCTCGACACTCTGGCGTCCCGACTCACCGGGGAGGTCCGGCAAGACCGGGCGACCCGACTCGCGGCCGCGCACGATGGCTCCCATCTCCGGGGGGCACCGGTGGCGGTCGTCCGCCCGGCCGACACGGACGACGTCGTCCGGTTGGTCCGCTGGGCCCGGGAGTTCCGGATCCCCCTCGTCCCTCGGGGCGCCGGGACCTCGCTGGACGGCGAATCGGTGCCTCCCTCGGGCGCGGTGGCGGTCGACCTGAGCCCCTGGAACCGGATCCTCGCGATCGAGCCGGAGGAGCTTCGCGCCCGGGTGCAGCCCGGGGTCGTGAACTTCGCGCTCCAGACCGCGGCGCGGCCGCACGGGCTCTTCTTCCCCCCGAACCCGGGCTCGTGGACCCGGTCGACGATCGGTGGCAACCTCGCGACGAACGCCTCCGGCCCCCGCTCGTTCCGCTACGGCTCGACGCGGGCGTGGGTGCGACGGGCGGAGGCCGTGCTGGGAACGGGGGAACGGCTCACGCTCGGGACCCTCGCCGCGAAGCGGTCGCTCGGCCCCGAGTTGCTCGTCCTGCTCGCGGGGAGCGAAGGGACCCTCGGGATCGTCACGGAGGTCACCGTCCGGCTCGCGCCGATCCCCGCGGTTCGTCAGGGCCTCGCCGTCCCCGTCCCGACCGGAACGCGACTCGGGGCGCTCGCGGTCCGACTCCGGCGCACCGCCGGCACCGGCCTCTCCGCGATCGAGTTCCTCGACGCCGGGTGCGCGGCGGCGCTCGCGGCCGGACGTCGTGCCGTCGGACCCGCCGGAACCCCGCTGCTCCTGCTCGAGATCGAGGCCGACGACCGAGCCTCGGCCGAAGCCCGCCGAGCGGCGGTGGGGGCCGTGCTCCGGGACGGCGGGGTCGATGCCCCGCCGACCGTCTTCGACGACGCGGACGAGCTCTGGACCCTGCGCGGCGAGAGCGGCGTCGTGCTCGACGAGCGGTACGGGGAGCGGATCCGGGAGGACGTCGCCGTCCCCCTGGGGCAGCTCGACACGATGCTCCGGGCGGTCGCGACGATCGCGACGGAGGAGGACGTCCCGGTGTTCCTCTTCGCGCACCTGGGGGAGGGGAGTCTGCACCCGAACTACGTGGTGGACCCGTCGTCCCCGACCGCGACCCGGGTCCGGCACCGGCTCTGGCAGACGGCGCTGGATCTCGGCGGCACGATCAGTGCCGAACACGGCGTCGGCCGGCTCAAACGGGAGTACGTCCCCCGCGAGCTCGACGGAGCGGCGGTCGCCTGGCTCCACGACGTGAAGCGACGGTGCGACCCCGACGGGATCCTGAACCCGGGGACCCTCTACCCGTCGCCGACGCCAGCGCGAGGATCTTCCCCGTCGCGGCGGGGATCGGGAGCCGCTCGATCGCCGTCGGGGCGAGCCAGCGCCGGGTCGGACCGGGCGTCCCACGGCCGCCGTCGAGCGGCCCGGCAAAGACGGTGAGGGCGACCGAGAAGTGGCTGTAGCCGTGGCGGACGGTCCCGAGCCGCCGGAGCGGACCCGCCCGGAGACCGGTCTCCTCGACCAACTCCCGTCGTGCGGCCGCCTCGGCCCGCTCGCCGGTTCGGATCTTGCCGCCCGGGAACTCCCA
>JASHWW010000160.1 GCA_030043855.1 Thermoplasmata archaeon | reverse complement strand
CGTGCGCGCGGCCGGCGGGGTCGTCGACCGGGCGTTGGTCGTGGTCGACCGGGAGAGCGGGGCGACGGAGCGACTCGGCGCGATCGGAGTCCGGCTGTCGGCGCTCCTGACGTTCTCCGAGCTCCGGCGGGCGCGTCGGTGAGCGGCCGCCTCGCCGACGACGCGACCGTCCGGGTCGTCGACCCGGCCGAGGCGGGTCAGGTTTACGCGAAGGGGTTCTTCGGCACCGTCGACTCCGAGGGCGGCCTCACGCTCGACCGCTACGAATCCGTCTATCTGACCGAGATGGGACGCCTCGACGTCCGCCGCGGGTCGGGGACGGTCCCGTGGGCGTCGGTGTTTCGCCGCGCGGTGCGGCACGAGCCCGGGTTCGCGGCCCGGTACCTCGTGTTCCGGGACCTCCGACAGCGCGGCTACGTGGTGCGCGCCGGACCACCGCCCGTCGCCTTCTCCGTGCTCCCCCGCGGGGGCACGCTCCACAAGACGCCGGCGCGATTCTGGGTCGAGGCGCTGAGCGAGCGGGTCCCGTTCGACCTCGCCCGGCTGTTCGACCTCGCGGACCGGGCCCAGTCGGCGAAGAAGACGCTGCTCCTCGCGATCGTCGACGAGGAGTCCGACCTCACCTACTACCGGATCCGCCGGCCATCGCCGACCGGGGCCCTGCCGCCCCGGTCGCTCCCGAACCCCACGGACGGATGGCTCGCCGAGGACCGGGTCACCGTGCACGATCCGGTGGCGGTCGCCGAGCTCGGGCGCGAGCTCGCTTACGGCAGCCGCGTCGGAGACCGACTGGAGCTGAGCCTGCTGGAGGCTGCCTACCTCGTCGAGGCGGGCCAGCTGCGACTGCGCGATGCGAGGTCGGGTCGGGAGGTCGCCCCCGAACGGCTCGCGCGACGCGCCCGGCGCCTCGACCGACGATTCGACGAGCGACTCGCTGCCTACCGCGACCTGCGGGGTCGGCGTCTGGTCGTGAAGACCGGATTCAAGTACGGCGCGCATTTTCGCGCGTACCCGCGCAACCCGGAGCACGCGCACGCCCGCTACCTCGTGCAGGCGGTCCCGGCCGACCACCGGGCCACCTGGCCGGAGGTCGCGGGCAATGTGCGGGTGGCCCAGGGCGTGCGCAAGGAGTTCGTGGTGGCCGGCGTGGCCCCGTCGCGACCGGTCCGGTTCGTCTCACTGGAGCGGATCCGTCCCTGAACGTGGGCGCGCCCGGGCGGACGTCCCCACCGGCGAGGGGAACCCGTCGCGGAGCATCGCGTCGAGCAACACGGTGTGCTTGCGCTCGTCGGACTCCATGCTCTCCCAGAGGACGGCCATCACGCCCTGCAGCGGGATGCCGCTGCTGCCGAACGGGTCGGTCTCGGCCTCCCGCTCCTTTGCGATCAGCCGCTCGAGGTCGTCGCGGGTAACGCCGCTCGCCAGCGGTCGGTGGATCCCCCGGTCGAGGTACGTCTGGATCGACGCGACGATCTCCGCGTGCCGGAGGCTATCCGCGGCGATTTGGCGAAAGACCGCTCGGGTCAGCTCGTCGCGCGACTTCTGGGCCAGTCGCATGCACTCCGCGACCGCGGACTGCTCGGTCCCGATCCGGGCGTGGAGGGCCCGCGAGAGCGCGCGGCTCTCCGCGATCGACGAGGAGCTCGGCCGTCGCCCTCCCCGGGAGGTCGGCTTCGCCTCGCTCGCCAGATCCCGCGCGGCTTCGAGGACGATCGGGAGCGCTTCCGCGGGGTCCCCGACGCTTCCGACGAGCCGTTCGGCGGCCGCGCGGGCGATCGACCGGACCCGCGGGTCGGCGATCAGTCCGGAGAGCTCGCGGCCCAACCGTCGCCCCGAGAGGTACTGCGACACGGCCGACGGGGCGAGGCCGAGCGCCCGGGCCGCGCGTCGCTCGGGCAGTCCGCTCGTTTCGACCAGTTCCCGGGCGATCAGAGCTTGCGCGATCTGGACCCACGATGCGGCGGTCTCGGACGCCCGTGGCATGGGCCGAGGACGCCGTCTCCCCACTTATCGTTCGGCCCAACGCCGCGCGGAGGGTCGTGCCATCAGGGGGACAACGCCCCTAGGAGAGGCATTGCTCCGTGGAGGTTTCTCCGGGGAGGCTGACGGCACCGTTGGTAGCATTGATCCCGATCATGTAGTACGGAGAGGTGATCTCCGCCCCGTCGCCGACGAACGGACAGGCCGAGTACTCGAACACGTAGCTCGCGCCGGCGCTCGGGCTGTTGACTAGGATCATCTCGAGCGAGGTCGCGTTCGGGTTCGCCGTTTCGAACGTGGCCGCCCCCCCGTTCCAGGCGTCCTCGGCGGCGACCGGGCTGTCGAGGACGGTGCTCGGGAGCGGGGCCACGTCCGAGGCGACGAGCGAGCTGCATGCGGAGCCGACCTCGACGACTCCGCCGTAAGTCGATCCACCGACGACCACGACGATGAGGATGTCCCCGGCGGCATTGAAATAGAGGAGGAACCAGGCGCTAGCAAGACCGGACGATAGATTCGCCGACGTCCCGGGAATC
>JASHWW010000159.1 GCA_030043855.1 Thermoplasmata archaeon | reverse complement strand
CGCCTGAACGTCGGCCGCTACGGGAACCTCTCGAAGTCGACCGACGCGATCGGGGACGTGAACACCTCGCTGGACATGAGCCAGCAGGAGTTCGAGAGCGAGCGCCGGTCGTTCGGCGGCGGCTACCGGGACCGCGGCGGAGGCGGCGGGTACGGTGGCGGTGGCCGGTACGGCGGCGGTGGCGGCGGCGGTGGTGGTGGCGGAGGGCGCGAGCGCTCCGACACCTACAAGCGGTACTAGGGGCGACCCCCCTCTCCGCGCCGAACCTTTTCCAGGCCCCCGTCCTCGGGACGGGGGCGGTTCCACCCCCCGTTCAGGATTAAATAGGCCCCCCCTCCTCGGCGGTACCGATGGCGGACGACCCTCGCGAGTTGACCCTGTACGTGCAATCGAAGCGCGCGGTGACGACGTTCTACCGTGCGCCGTCGGTCACGGCGGCCGGGTCGGTCGGGGTCGCGCCGGTTGGTGTCGCGAGCTCGGCCCCCTCCTCCCAGGAAGGCGGCGCGGCGGTCTCGGACTCGGCCGTCTTCTTCCTCTCCGACGATCAATCCCGCTGCGTGGCGATGGCGGAGGAGCTCGCGGCCCGCCGCGGCTACCACTTGCGCGTCGTCGACGTCGAGAAGGTCGGTCGACTCGAGCGGCTGATCACCGAACACCTCCGCGGCGTCCAGACGTTCCCCGTCCTGATCTCCCCGCTCGGCACCCGCCTGGAAGGCGTCGCCCAGTTCTCGGAGGAGAACCTTGCCGCGATGATGCCGACCGAGCTGAAGTGCGTGCGCGCGTTCAGCTACCTCAAGATCCGCGGGGGCGACTTGGACCGGATCCGACGGCTGCTCGAGACGTTCCCGGAGGTCCGCGAGCTCCACTTCCTGACCGGCGACTGGGACATGATGGTCGTCCTCGAGTTCCCGCCGAGCTCGGCGAACAAGCGACGAGTGCTCGACTTCGTCACCGACCGGATCCGCGGGATCCACGAGGTGCTCGACACCTCGACGGTCGTGCCCGAGTACTCGGTCACGAAGTTCCTCAGCTCGTAACGCCCCGCGGCGGAGCGCCCGTCCCCCGGGCGAAGGAGAGATGTGGCGGGCGCCCTTCTGCCGCATTCCCCCGGAAGGCGGTGTGCGGGCGGCACTCGTCGTCGTGCTGGCGGTTGCGGTCGTACTGACCCTCCCTGTGGGGGAGGCGGCCCGGCTCGCCTCGTCGACGCCCGTGCCGTCGCTCGGTCCCCCGAGTCCTCCGGTCCCGGTCCCCCCTTCGGAAGCGGCTGCGGGGCGACCGGCCGACCCCCCGACGACCGAGACCCCGTGCAACCCGAATTGGCACTTCAACCTCCGGAACCCGGTCTGCTCCACCGCCTGTAGCTACTGCGAGATCCCTCCGCCGACGGTGACCTATCTTCCCCGCGAATCGGTCGTCGCACCGTCGCCGGGAGAATCTCCGTCCCTCGGATCGACCGGACCTCCCGGTCCGATGGGCCTCGCGGACCTCGGAGTCGGGGCGAACGGGGCCTACTCGTACACGACCTCCTCCTTCGTCGGGCAGATCGACGTCCAGAACCTCTCCGCGTTCAGTCCGGGCTACGCGGCGTGGAACGAGACGCCGGACTGGTTCAGTGTGCAACTCGACACCGTCGCCGCCCACGTCGGAGACTCCGATCCCGCGCCGGGAACGTTCTGGGCCGAGAACGTCGCCCGGTTCAACGGGACGACGCTGCAATTCGTCGACAACGTCTGGAATTTCACGGCGGTCAACGACTCCGTGGAGGCCAGCACCATCCTGTCGGGAAACGGGACCGTGGCTCCGTCCACGATCGGCCCGCAGTTCTACCTCGATGTCGGACCGACGGAAACGGTGCGCGCGCCGTTCGACCTCGCCCTCTACTCCAACCTGTCCGTCGACCAGAGCCACCCCGTTCTCTACTTCAACTACTCGTTGACCAGCGCGGCGGGGCGAGTCGCCGGGTCGTACGACCGCGTCGTCTTCTGCGGTGCCGTCGAGCCGTGGTGGCCGCTCGACGTGCCGCCGGCCTTCCTCGTGGACGGGTCGGTCGCCAACCCGGCCGGCTACGCCGACGACGCCGAGCTCGTCGTCGGCGGAGACGGAGGGGGAGCGAACGCGAACGTCGTGGACGCGAACCTGACGCTCACCCTCGCGGCCTGGAACGCGACGCGTGGGGCGTACCGGCCGATTCCCGCCGCCTACGACCACGGGGTCGATTCGGCCGAGACGTCCGAGGGGGTGGCCGCGACGTACGTCGGGACGGTCGAGCGGTTGCGCGACGGGCCGTCCCTGTTCGAGGGGCTCTGGAACAGCACGACCGGTGCCGCGGGCACCGCCGTTGCCCCCGGGTGGATCGATGTCCGTCTCACCCTCCCGGTCCCCTATGCGTTCGCGTTCGGGACGAACGGTTCGGGAACGGGGTTCGACGGCGCCTCCTGGTTCGCGACGTCGGCGGAGGGGGTCGCCACCGCCGAGCTGCCCCCGCCCCCCGAGGGAGCGTACGATTTCGGGGTCTGGGCGAACGGCGACGTGGCGAACGAGTCCGTGGTCGTCACCGGCAACGCGACCGGGAACCAGTCGGTGTCTCTGGCGGCCGCCCCAGGGGAGCTGGACACCCCGGTCTATCTGACCGGCGATACCGTCGCACAATCGTACGGTCGGGCGGGGATCGCCGACGTGGCGTACTCTTCGTCCGGTCCGACGCTCTGGATCAACGCCTCCACGGACACGCTGGCTCCGCCGTTCCTTCAACTGAACGATGCGGAGCTCCCGACGTTCGTGCTCCTGGCCGTCGCCGGAGTGGATCGGACTTCGGTCCGGGTCAGCGCGTTCGCCGAGCCGTCGGGCAACCTGACCTACCGCTTCGACGGCTCTGAGGTCGACTGGTACTCCGGCTGGACGCAGAGCTACCAGTTCGTCGGAGGGAGCGGCACGGACCGTGTCGAGGGGGTCTCGCTCGTCGGGAACGTGACCTCGTATGCGCTCGGCACCGCGCCCCGCGGGACGAATCTGAGCGTCTACGCCCCGACCATCGAGTTCGTCGCGACCACGGGCAGCTCCGTCTCGAACGTCTCCGCGGCCCTGGGGATCGGTTGGTCGAACGGCCCGTGGCCGGGCCCGGGCGTCGTGTTCGACCGGACCCGCAACGGGTCGGCCGACCGGATCACCGCCGCGGCCGGCGCCACGGCCGTCACCGCGATCGACACGTCGAACCTGACGCTCGCGGACATCGCCACCGCGAACGCGTCGCTCACCGGCACGAATGCGAGCTGGATCGGGCAGGGCGGATTCTACCCCGACATCGCCTACCGAACCGGGGCGGTCGCGGTCCTGGATCTCGGAAGCACGGACCTCCGGGCCACCGACGTCGCACCGGGGATGGGAGGTGTCGGAATCGCGGCGTTCGGAGCGTCCGGGCTGGACGTCCGGACCCTCCGCGCGGTCGCCGGGAGCCCGGCGACTGGGCCGTACTCGTTGGCGGGATTCCCGTGCGGCTACGATCTCGGGAGCGAGCTGCCGTGTGCGACCGCGATGGAGATCTTCGCGTCGAGCGGGGTCGCCATCGGGAACCTCACCGAGTCCGGAGTCTCGGTCGCCGCGGGGCTGCTGGTCGACGACCGGAACGTCTCGGTCTCGGACGCCTCGTTCCTCGACGGGTATCTGGAAGGCCTGAACATCACCGAGGGGAGCAACATCTCCCTGACGGACTTCCGCACGTCGGGGCCCGAGGGGACCGCGATCCTCGAAGAGACGGGGGTCGTCGGAGGCACCATCGCGAACGGGTCGATCTCCGACGGCGCGGACGGAGTCTACTCCTTCTCGTACAACCAGCGGATCGAGCTTCGGAACTTGACGGTCACGAACGGTTCCTACGGGGTCGAAGTCTCGGGATCCAACGTCGACCTCTCCCTGACCGGCTTCGCGATCGCGAACGATTCGACCGGGCTGGCGGGGGACTCCGACGACGAGGTTGGGTTCGGTCCGGCCGTCGTGACGAACGACTCGATGGGGCTCCTCTACGACGGCGGCCAGAAGGTCGACGCGTCGGACCTCGCGGTGTCGGACGGCAGCATGGGGATCGACCTGACCAATTGCGACTACGACGATGTCGGGAACGTCTCCGTCGCGAACCGTTCGGTGGGGGTCGACATCGACGCATCGCAGGGCGCGGTCGCTGCCAACGTCTCCGTGGCGAACGACTCCACCGGCGTCTTCTTCCTCGGGGTCGGCCCCGGCTTCATCGCCAACGTGAGCGGCAGCGACCCGCCCCGTGCCCTCTCGGAATTCATCAATCCGTACTTCGACCTGCCGTTCCTGGACGCCGCCGTGCAGGTCGAGCTGTCGGCCTACCTCACCATCCGGAACGTGACGTCCGACGGGATGCCGTGGGCGTTGAACGATTGGTCGAGCGACTACCTCTCCATCTCCGACGTTCGCGGATTCGGCGGCGGAACGACCGTCACGCTCAACTCCACGCTCTTCACCACCCTCTCGAACATCTTCAGTTACGGCGCGAGGATCGGGGTCGAGCTCGACTACACGGTCAACGTGACCGTGGTCGCCTCGACGTTCGAGGCGTCGACGAGCTACGGTCTCGAGGTCGTCGGCGGTCTGTATGCCAAGGTCTACGGGAACAATTTCGTCGCGAACGACGGGGCCTCCGTGAACGGGACCTACGACCCCGCGACGATCCAGGCGGTCGTCGCGAGCACGACCTACGCCAACTTCACGTGGGACGGGATCGGGAACTACTGGTCCGACTGGGCGAGTTCCACGCCGTACCTCCTCGGGAACACCGTGGAGGACACGGCGCCCCAACCCGCGTTCGTCCGCCAGTGGCTGATGGTGGTGGCGGACGGCCTGCCCGTCGGGACCCCGTGGACCGTCACGATCGCGGGGACGACGTACCGCGCCACGGTACCGTTGGTCGCCCTTCCGGCATGGGACGTGCCGTACGGGGAGGTCGCCTACGCGGTCGGGACGTCGACCGGCTGGGTCGCCACCCCGTCGAGCGGATCGGTGGAGTTCGCCGGCTCCAATCGGACGGTCGCGATCGCCTTCTCGGAACCGCTCTACACCCTCGCGTTCGCGGCGACGGGCCTCCCCGCGGAAACGACGTGGACGGTGACCGTCGGTACCTCCCCACGGTCGAACACGACCGTCGGGTCGGAGGGCACGATCGCGTTCTCCCTCCCCGACGGGACGTACGGGTACACCCTCGGCGGGCTCTCCGGATACTCCCAGTCGTCCGTCCCGTACGTCGGGAGCGTGACCGTGGCCGGCGCGAACGTCACCCTGGCGATCGCCTTCTCCCCGGTCGCGTACGCGGTCACCTTCGCCGAGTCCGGCTTGCCGTCCGGGACGACATGGGCGGTCGACCTGGGCGGCGCGACGGAGTCCGGGTCGGACGCCGGGATCTCGTTTTCGGAGACGAACGGAACGTACCCGTACACGGTCCTCGGGGTCGCGGGTTGGCATCTCGCCGCGCCGGCGCGGCTCGGGGCCGTCGAGGTGAACGGGTCGGCGGTCCGGGTGAATCTCACGTGGACCGAGGTCGAGTACGCCGTCGCGTTCGGCGAGGTCGGACTCCCGGCGGGGAGCGGCTGGACGGTGACGTTCGCCGGGTCGGAGCAGGGCTCGGTCTCGTCCTCCATCGGCTTCCTCGCTCCCAACGGGACGTACCGGTACACCGTGGCCGCGGGGGCGGTCGCCGGGTATGCGCCCGTGCCGGCGACCGGGACCGTCACCGTCGCGAACGGCTCCGTCTCGGTCACGGTCGACTTCGATCGGAACGGGACGGCCGGGCCGGCGGGGATCTCCCCGATCGCCGTGTACGGGATCGTCGCAGGCGTCGGGGCCCTCGCGGCGGCGGCCGTATTCCTCGCGCGTCGGCGGCCCCGGGAGCCCGAGGAACCGGTCCCGCTCTACGGCGAGCCACCGATCGGCGGGAACCGACCGGGCTAGGGAGCCCGAGCGCGCCGTCGGCGACCGCGTCGACGACGGGGGACGACCGGCACGCTCTTCGGCGGGGGCGCGGGGGACTCGGTCTCGGGAGTCCCGTAGAGCGCGTCGACCGTCAGCGGGTGGTCCTCGAGCCAGGCGACCCCCTCGACGTACGCCGAGAAGGTCTCGAGACTCGTGAACAGCGGGATCCCGAGCTCGATGGCGCGGCGCCGGAGGATGTACTCGTCCTCGAGCATCCGCTCGAACTTCTCCTGGGTCAGCGATAGGGGGACGTTGAGCAGCAGGTCGATCCGGCCCTTGTCGAGCGCCTCGAGCACGTTCGGGTGGCGGTCGGGCTCGGAGACCTTGTGGAGGACCTGCACCCGGTGGAGCCCCCGCGCGGAGAGGAACGCGGCCGTGTCCTCGGTCGCGGCGATCTTGAGGCCGAGCTCGCGCAACCGGCGGGCGACGGGCAGGAGCTGTTCCTTCAGCTCGGGGCCGCCGACCGACAGGAACGCCATCCCGCGGCGGGGCACGAGGCGCACCCCGGTCGCGACCATCGCCTTCACGAGGGCATCGGAGAACGTCGGCCCGAAGCAGGCGACCTCCCCGGTCGACTGCATCTCGACGCCCAGCAGCGGGTCGGAGCCGGCGAGCTGCAGGAACGAGAACTGCGGCACCTTGACCCCCCAGCGGTCGGGGGGCAGCGGGGC
>JASHWW010000158.1 GCA_030043855.1 Thermoplasmata archaeon | reverse complement strand
CGATCGATCCAGGGCGTCACGCGCGCCGCCGGCGGGACCCCCCACGGCAGGTCGACGCTGTAGACGGGGATCGGCGAGTCGATGTTCTTGAGGAAGACGTGGTCCAACTGGGTGCAGGGGAACGGGATCTTGTTCCGCACCTGGTCGAAGACCGGGCCGCTGATGCAGACCCCCGACGTTTCCGCCAGGGGCTCGATGCGAGCCGCGATGTTGACGGCGTCGCCGAGCAGATCGCCGCCCTGGTCGACGACGTCGCCGAGGTGCACCCCGATCCTCAGTTCGACCCGATCCGCGGGAGATGCCTCGTTGTGCTCCCGCAGCCGTTGCTGAACGGCCACCGCACACTCGAGGGCCTGCAACGCGCTCGGAAACTCCACCAGGAACGCGTCTCCGATCGTTTTGACCTCCCGACCACCGTGCGAACGGAAGAGGGGGCGAAGGAGACCGCGATGGGTCTCCAGGAGCCGCAGGGCGAGCGGTTCGTCCCGTTGGGCGATGGCGGAGTATCCCACCATGTCGGTGAACATGATCGCGGCGAGACGACGCGTCGAGGCCACGCACCGCGAACGGCGTTCGTGGGATTAAGCCCACTTCCGGGGACATCGGAACACGGTACGCCGGTCACCGGGCGGAGGGGACGTCGAGTCGCTCGTCCGTGGGTCCGGCCACCCCTCGGGAAACCCCCGCGCCGTCTCCCCGGGCTCGGCCGTCCCTCCGCCCGGAGCCTCGAGCGCTCTCCGCGGAGCCACCCGCGGACAGTCGATATACCGCGCTCGTCTTCGGACTTGACGCGAACACCCATGGAGGTTCCGGAGGTCCGGTACGCCCGGAGCGGTAACCTGCGCATCGCCTACGAGGTGTTCGGGGCGGGTCCCATCGACCTCGTCTACGGGCGGACGGCGATCTCGCACCTCGAACTCGTCTGGGAGGAGCCGTCGGTCGCCGGCTACTTTCGGGAGCTGGCGAAGGTCGCCCGCGTGGTCCTCTGGGACAAGCGCGGCGTCGGACTCTCCGACCGGACGGTCGGGACCCCGACGCTCGAGGACCGGATGGACGACGTCCGGGCCGTCATGGACGCCGCGAAGAGCCGACGCGCCGTGATCTTCGGGGCCACCGACACGGCGGCGATGGCCCTCCTTTTCGCGGCGACGTACCCGGAGCGAACGCTGGGGCTCATGCTGATCGAACCGACGGTCCGCGGCTCCTGGGCGCCGGACTACCCGTTCGCCCCGACGCGGGACGAGGTCGAGGAGTCGATCCGGCGCTCCGACGAAGACTGGGGAACTCCCCCCTACATCGATCGGATGCTCGCGATGTACGCACCGAGCCGTCTCGGAGACGCCGAGTTCCGGCGGTGGTACGGGCGGGTGATCCGATTCGGTTCGTCCCCGTCCTCCGCCGCCTCGTTGGCGCGGATGAACCTCGAGATCGACGTGCGGGCCGCGTTGCCGGCGGTCCACGTCCCGACGGTCGTCCTGAAATGCCCCGGCGATCGCGTGGTCCGCGAGGAGAATTCGGACTACGTGGCCGCGCGTGTCGCGGGGGCGCAGCTCGTCACGATCCCGGGACAGGATCACTTCTTCTGGGCGAATCCGGAGGCGAGCGCCGCCTCCCTGCGCGCGCAGACGGCGTTCGTGGCGAACCTGCCGTCGAGCGCTCCGGACGACGATCGGGTGCTGAAATCGGTCGTGTTCGCGGACATCGTGGACTCGACCCGACTCGCGTCGCAGCTGGGCGATCACGGGTGGAGGAACCGGCTCGACGCGTTCTTCGCCGCCTCGCGCGCCGAGGCGACCCGGTTCCGCGGGCAGCTCGTGAAAACGACCGGGGACGGGTTCCTCGCCACGTTCGATGGGCCGACGCGGGCCGTTCGGTTCGCGAGCTCCGTTCGGGACCACGCGAAGCAGCAGGGCCTCGCCCTCCGCGCCGGGGTGCATACCGGGGAGTGTCTCGTCACCGACACCGACGTCGTCGGCATCGCCGTGCACGTCGCGTCGCGGATCTGCGACGCCGCGACCGGCGGAGAGATCCTGACCTCGCGGACCGTCCGGGATCTCTCGGTCGGGTCGGACGTTCGATTCGAGGAGCGAGGCGCGCGGCAGTTCAAGGGCGTCGACGGCGCCTGGGAAACGTTCCTCGCGGTCTGATCCGGGGTCGTTCCCCCGCGGCGGACGGAGGGAGGAAGTCGCGCCCAGGGACTCGCACGGTCCCCTCGGACGCGACCCGGCGTCAGTCCAAGTGCATCGACCGCAGGGCGACCGTGAATCTTGGGTCGGTTCGCGCGGACTCCCGACGCGGGTCGAGACGCCACGCGCGAATGGAGACGTTCCGGGACGCGATCGCCTTCGCCAACCACCGATGGGCCTGGTCCAGGTCGCCCATCTCGGCGTAGATCCAGGCGATGCCATCGGCGAACGCCGGCCGGACCGACCGCGACTCTTCGGCGAGGAGGAGCGCTCGGGACGTCGCCGTCTCGCCGGACAACGTGGCGTGCCACGCTCGGGCCAGCGCCTTCGCCCGCGGGTCGGTTTCGAGCTCCTCGCAGCGACGGATCTCCGCCAACGCCCGTGGTCGGTCGTCCTGCGCGAGACAGAGTTCGCTCCGGAGATTGTGGTAGGCGAGCGAGTCGGATTTGACCTCCCCGAGTTTCTCGATCTTGGCGGAGGCTTCGTCGAGGCGCCGGAGCCAGATGAGCAGGATCGCCAGGTTCCCGAGGGCCCACGGCCACCGGGGATCGGCCTCCTCGGCGAGACGCAGCTCGACCAGCGCTTCCGCGGCCCGGAGTTCGTCCTCGAGCAGCAGGGCGTACGAGTTGTGCACCTCCGAATCGCTCGGATTGAGGGAAAGGGCGCGCCGGAACGCGGTCTCTGCGGCGGGAAATTCGAAGTCGTTCCAGAGCGCCAGTCCGAGCGTGGCATGGGCCTCCGCGAGGTTCGGGTCCAGCTCGATCGCCCTCGCGACCAGACGTCGGCCGGCCGGGATCCATTCCGTCGGCGGAGTGTCGGCGTAGAACCAGCCGATCATCAACGTGGCCTCCGAGAGGCTGGCGTACGCCGCCGCGTTGGTCGGGTCTCGGGCGATCGCGAGCTCGAACTGCGCTTTCGCGGCGAGCAACGTCGCCCGCGACGCGCTGTCGTGGATCATGGTCCGGCCCTTCAGGTACGCCAGATACGACTCCGGCCGCACCGAGCGCCGAGAGTCGAGTCGGATCTGCTCGGCCGGCCGCAATTCGACTTCGAGCGCGGCCGCGACCTGTCGGGCGATCTCGGTCTGGATGGCGAAGACATCGTCGAGGTCTCGGTCGAACGAGTGCGTCCAGAGGTGGCGGTCGGAGGGTGCGTCGATCAGTTGGGCGGTGATCCGGAGGCGATTCCCCGATTTTCGCACGCTCCCTTCCAGGATCGACCCCACACCGAGGTCGGCCGCGATCTGCGACACCGACTGGGTCGAGGCCACGTACTGCATGACCGAGGTCCGGGAGATGACGCGAAGTCCCCGGACCTGGGAGATGACGGAGATCAACTCCTCGGTCAATCCCTCGGCGATGTACTCGTCCGTCGGGTCGGGACTGATGTTCTTGAACGGAAGCACCGCGAGTCCGGACGGAAGGGGGTCCGTCGCGACGGGGGGCCCGCCGGTCCCCGACAGTACGACGCGGTAGAGATCGACCGAGGCGCGAATCCCTTTCAGCGGCGCGTCCGGTACCTTCTCCAGTCGGTTCGGAATCTTGTTCCGGACCTGACTGTAGACCTCTCCGGAGATGCAGATTCCCCC
>JASHWW010000025.1 GCA_030043855.1 Thermoplasmata archaeon | reverse complement strand
TGGAACAGGCGCAGGTACGGTTCGACCGATCGCTCCCGGATCGTGCCGCGGAACGTGACGTGCGCGAGGATCTCCCGCATCGACGCCCCGGCGCAGCCCGACGGTTTCGGTTATAGTTTCGGGGTCGGGCCGCGTCTCCCTCGGACACGCGGACTCAAGTAGGGGGACCCCCGAACCGGCGGTGTGCGGATCCTGATCCGTCCGCGCCTCCCGATCCTGCTTCTGATGGTCCTGACGCCCGGGATCCCGGAGCTGCTGACCGGATCGACACCCATCAGCAACCTCGTGTTCAATCCGATCGGTCTCGTGGTCGGGCTGATCCTGGACATCGGCCTCTACACCACTGGCGCGCTCCTCATCCGGGAATTCGCCGTCATCTTCCGCAAGGGGTGGGGCTCGATCCTCCTCTTGGGCGCGGCCTACGGGATCGCGGAGGAGGGATTCGAAGTCCACACGTTCTTCCAGCCCGGCGGCTCCCCGGTCGGCGTCCTGGCGTCGTACGGTCACGCGTACGGGGTCAATTGGCTGTGGGCGCTCGGGCTCGCGACGTTCCATGCGTGCTACTCGATCGCCCTCCCGCTGCTGCTCGCGCGCCTGTGGTTCCCCGAGGTTCGGGACGCCCGGTGGTTCGACCGGGGAGCGCTCGCGCTGGTCGGAGCGATCTTCGCGCTCAACGTCGTCGGGTTCGGACTCCTCGTCGGCCACGGGCCGTCTCCCGCCGCTCTGGCGTTCTTCGTCGCCGTCGCGGCGGTGCTGGTCGCCCTGGCCCGGGCGGTCCCGCGCGACCTCCTCTCGGTCCGCCCCGGTCCGTCGAGGATCGGCCGTCTCGGGATCGCCCTGACGGGGACGCTCCTCTGGGACGCCTGGCTGTTCGTCCTGATCGTCTCGGGCGCCCACGTCGGGCTCTCGGCCTGGGTCGTGGCCGCGATCTTCGTCGGGGTCAATCTCGTGGCGCTCGCGATCGTGCTGACGCAGGTCGGGACGGTCGACCTGGAGCGGTCGGAGTACGCGTTCGCGACCGGGATGCTGGTGATGCTCTTCCTCTGGGACGTCATCGTCGAGTTCTCCGTCCCGGGAATCCTCGCCGTCGCGGCCGTCTATGCGTACCTGCTGTACCGGCTCGGTCGTCGCATCGCGCGACGGACCGCCCCGGGGCCTCCCCCGGGCGCGGCCCAACCCGCGCCGCCCCCGGTGGCGTGACCTCGCTCAGGCGTGGGCGCGGAGGAACCGCTCCACGACGTCCATGTAGCGGGCCCGTTCCTCCCAGAACGGGACATGGGAGCTCTGCTCGAACAGCACCAGCTCCGACCCGCGGATCCCGCGATGGATCGACTCCGCGACCACCGGGGTGACCTCGTCATACCGGCCGACGGTGATCAGGGTCGGCAGCCGGATCTCCGGCAGCCGCGGGGTCTGGTCCCAGTCGCGCGTCGTGCCGGTGATGGTGAACTCGTTCGGCCCGTTCATGGTGCCGTACTTCGGGAGCGACATGGAGTCGAGCGAGTACTGGAACTCGGGCGGCCACGGCGAGAGCCGGCACAGGTGGCGGCGGTAGAACTCCTGGACCGCGGCGAGGTACTCGGGGTCCTCGAACTCGCCCTTGGCCTCGTGGCGCTCGAGCGTCGAGCGGATCGATTCCGGCAGCTCCCGCTTGAGCCGGTGCATCTCGGCGACCGTCAACGGCACGCTCGCGAGGCCGCTCGCCACGATCAGCGTCCGCAACGAGGCCGGGTGCTCCAGGGCGTAGGCGATCGCCAGCATTCCCCCGTAACTCGACCCGAGGAGGTGCACCGGGCCCAGGCCGAGCTCCTGCCGCAGCGCCTCGAGGTCGGCGACGTCACGCTCGACGGTGTACTCGGCGTTCGACGGGGTGCGCTCGGAGCGGCCGCACCCGACCTGGTCGTAGAAGACGACCCGATATCCGCGCGCCGCGAGGTCCGCGAGGGGCAACAGATAGTCGTGCGTCGCGCCCGGGCCGCCGTGCAGCGTCAGGAGCGTCCCGGCGGGTCCGGGTTCGCCGAAGATCTTCCAGAACAGTCGCCGGCCGTGGATCGAGGCGTAGCCGTCGCGGACGGGAGGCGCCGAGGTCACGCGACGCCGAGCCCGTGCGTCTATTTGGCGAGGCGGACCCGGGTCCCCGGGAAGGGACCCGCGGCCCGTGACCGGGCCGGCGCGGCGCGCCGGTGGACCCACGCGGAGAGTCCGCGGATCCGCCGCGGTCCGGTCGGTTCGGTCGACAGGTCGGTCGTTCGCAGTCCCACGGCGTGCTCGATCGGGTTTCGCGCGAGGAAGGCGTTCATCGATACGGACGAAGGCGACGGGGTCCATCCCCCGGACGCACACGCGGGGCACACTTCCGGTGAGCACCGGTGCAGAGGGGCCGTCCGTCGCAACGGATTTCCCGCCCCGGTCCCCTGCGAGCGCGTGACCTCCGCCCCGGTCGGACCTGCGATCGACCGGGCGCCCGCCGATATCGACGCGCTCGTCGATTGGTTCGAATGGGTCAGCGAGCGGCTCGTCCTGCTCGACGACTTCTCGCTCGCCGACGTCCGTCGGGCGATCGGGAGTGTCGATTCGGCGATCCGGCGGCATCTCGCCAACTCGCCGAACCCGCCGTCGACCGCGGGATCGGGCGCGGCCCGGATCGCCCTCGACCACCGGATGTTCCCGACGAGCCTCGACCAGCTCGCCTGGTTCCTGGCGATCGTGGAGCGCGACGACCACGGTGGCAATCGCCAGGCGCTGGGACAGTACGGCCGACTGCTGGCCGAGGCGCTGCGGCGGCATCGCGAGGACGAACGGCACCTCGGATCGGCCGCCCTCGCCCGGGGGATCGCGCCGCCGAGTAACTCTAATTAGTCCTCCCGGGAGAACCGCGTCGACCGATGGCCGGACGGGCGACCGACGCGATCTGGGTCGAGAAGTACCGACCCTCCAGTCTCAGCGAGATGGTTGGCCAGGAGGCGATCGTACCGCTGCTCCGGTCGTACGCGGCGAAGCGGTCGATGCCCCACCTCCTCTTCGCCGGCCCTCCCGGCACGGGCAAGACGACCGCGGCCATCGCGCTCACGCACGACCTGTTCGGGAGCGAGTGGCGGCAGAACTTCCTCGAGCTCAACGCGTCGGACCAGCGCGGCATCGACACGGTCCGCACGACGATCAAGCAGTATGCCCGCACGTCGCCGCTCGGCAACGTCGGGTTCAAGATCCTCTTCCTGGACGAGGCCGACAACCTGACGTCGGAGGCCCAGGCGTCCCTGCGGCGCTTGATGGAGCGCTACTCGGGCTCGTGCCGGTTCATCCTGTCGTGCAACTACTCCTCGCGCATCATCGAGCCGATCCAATCGCGGTGCGCGGTGTTCCGGTTCCGGGCGTACACGCCCGAGGCGGTCCGCACCCAGCTCGAGAAGGTGGCGAAGGCCGAGGGGAAGCGGGTCACCGAGGAGGCGCTCGCCACGATCGTCACCGCGAGCGCCGGGGACCTGCGGCGCGCGACCAACCTGCTCCAGCTCGCCGCCACGCACGCCGACCCGGTGACGGCCGAGACGGTGAAGGAGTACGCCACGGTCCCGCTGCAGCGCGAGGTCGAAGCGATGCTCGGGGCCGCGCTCCGGGGGAACTTCTTCGAGGCGCGCGACCGCCTCTACGCGCTCTTCACCGACCGCGGGGCGGCCGGGGAGGAGATTCTGCGCGCCATCCACAGCTACCTCCCGTCCATCCCCGACACCGTGCTCCCGCCGCGGGCGAAGGTCCGTCTGGTCGAGTACCTCGGCGAGGTCGACTTCCGCCTCGCCCAGGGGGCGACGGACCGGGTCCAGCTCGAGGCGGTCCTCGCCCACGTCGCCGCGGGGCCGGACCGGACCGCGTGAGATGGCGCGCCAGCGCGACGTCGCGAGCAAACCGGTCGTCGCCCGGCGGGCGGTCGCGGTCGGCGAGCTGTCGGTCCGGCCGGCGACTCGCGCCGCGATCCGGTCGGGGTCGGTCGAGAAGGGCGACCCGATCGCGGCCGGGGAGCTTGCCGGTCTGCTGGCGATGAAACGGACCCCCGAACTGATCCCGCACTGCCACACCGTGCCGCTGACGTCGAGCCGGGTGGAACTCTCGGTCGTCGCGCGCGGCGTGCGCGTCCGGGCCGAGGCGGCGACGATCGGCCGGACGGGGGTGGAGATGGAAGCGTTGGTCGGGGCGAGCGTCGCGTTGCTGACCGTATGGGACATGGTCAAGTACCTCGAGAAGGATGCGCGGGGGCTCTACCCGACGACGTCTCTCGGCCCCGTCCGCGTGGCCGTCAAGGAGAAGTCCGTGGCGAGCGGACGTCGATGACCGAAGCACCGCAGGAGTCCCCGGGAGCGCGCCGGCACCACCTCGGCGGAAGCCGCGTCCTCAAGTTCGGCGTGCTGTCGGTCTCGGACACCCACACCGAGGAGGACGACCCCTCCGGCCACCTGGCCCGGAAACTGCTGCGCGACGGCGGCCACGAGGTACGCGAGTACAAGCTGGTGGCGAACTCGGTCGCCGACGTGCGCGAGCACCTCGAGCCGTGGCTGTCGGGCGCGCACGTCGAGGTGGTCGTGACGGTCGGCGGGACCGGCGCCTCCTCGCGCGACCTCACCGTGAACGCCCTGGAGGCGATGGGCGGGCGGAAGCTGGAGGGATTCGGCGAGATCTACCGGTCGCTCAGCTTCGCCGAGGTCGGGCCCCTCGCGATGATCAGTCGGGCCTCCCTGTTCGTCCTGTCGGGGAAGCCGGTCTTCGCGCTCCCGGGCAGCGAGCGCGCCGTCCGCACGGCGATCGAGAAGCTGATCCTGCCCGCCTCGATCCACCTGGTCGAGGAGCTCGAGCGGTAATCGCTCGTCAGCGCGGCCGGGCCATGCCGACCGCCCCGAGGGGCGGCGGCCCCGGGTCGAGGACCTGCGGCGGCAGCCCCTGCGCGCGGCAGAAGTCGGTCCACGCCGCGTTCGCGTCGATCCGGTGGGCGAGCAGGATGCCGCGGGGCGTGAGCGCCTCCCACGCCGCGCGCAGCTCGAAGCGGGCCCGGTTCGCGTCGGGGCCGTTGTCGTAGAAGAACAGGTCGATCGTGTGGTCCTCCCCGAGGATGCCGCGCAGGCGCTCCTCGCTGTTCCCCAGGGCGAGCGTCCATCGGGAGCGGAGCGAAGGGGGCACGAACTGGCCGACGGAGACGTTCTGGACCCCGGGCACACGACCGGCGACCGGACCGGGGCCGAGCGAGGTCAGCTCCCCGAGCCGGTTCGCGTCCAGGGCCGAGAGGATCCACGCGGTCGAGTAGCCCGGACGAACGCCGGTCTCGACCACGCGTTCCGGGCGCGCGGCCCGGACGAGCAGGTAGAGCAGCGCCCCTTGCGGGAGTTCGCGGGTGAACGCGAGGCTGGCGCCGCGCTGGAGCAGCAGGTCCGGGAGGTCGCCCTCCCGCAGCTCGCGGGCGAACCGCCGGATGTCCGCCGACTCCACGCCGGTGACGGCGGCGATCCGGTCGACGGCCGCCTGCCGGAGGAGCAGCATCCGGTGCCGAACGTCCTTCCGGGCGGCGGGGGTCAGCACGGTCGGGCGGACCAGCGCGCGGTCGGCGAAGGCCGGCCCTTCGTGCGCGGTCGCGGACGGTGGGCTCCAGTCCACGATCGCGCGGCCGCGCGGGGGGCGTTCGGCCACGAGCAGGAGAAGGGCCGGACGCTACAAAGAACCTGCGACGCCGCCCGAGTTGCGCCGGCGGAAACGACGTTGCGAGCGGCGTTCGCGGCCCCGACGAGGCCCGTCGAGGCGCGCAGATGGCTCGCACTTCCCCGAGAGATTTAATATCCGGACGCCCTCGAACCGGTGAGGAACGTCCATGGTGGTTCACGAGGTCGGAGGCACCAACTTCGACAAGTTCGCGGGCGAGAATTCGGCGGTGGTCATCGACGTCTGGGCCCCGTGGTGCGGCCCGTGCCGGATGGTCTCTCCGATCGTCGACCGCCTGAGCGAGAAGTACACGGGGAAGGTGTCGTTCGGGAAGATGAACTCGGACGACAACGGCGAGAAGGCCGGTGCCCTCGGCATCATGAGCATCCCGACCCTCCTGTTCTACAAGCAGGGCAAGCTCGTCGACCGGATCGTCGGGGCGTACCCCGAGGACGTCATCGACGAGCACGTCCGCCGGCTGCTCTGACTCCGCCGCCCCGGGGACGGGCGTCCCGCCGCCGAACGCGCGGCCGGACGGGAGCGGGGCGCCGCTGACCGGGGGTCGGCCGGGATATGAGCCCGGCCGATGCCGCCCCCGCCAACGACCCGCAACTCGCGCGGTACTCGTTCCAGCGCAAGCTGGACGAGATCGCGGCGTGCCGCGGCCGGGCGACCGAGCTGATCAGCCTCTACGTTCCGCCGGGCAAGCAAATCTCGGACGTCATGGGCTACCTGCGGAACGAGTATGCCCAGAGCTCGAACATCAAGAGCCGAACGACCCGCAAGAACGTGATGTGGGCGATCGACTCGCTGATGGGCCGGGTCCGCACGTTTCGCGAGCCGCCGGCCCACGGCGCGGCGTTCTTCGTCGGCTCGCGCGCCGTCGGAGCCGACAAGTCCGAACCGGTAACGTTCATCGTCGAGCCGCCGGAGCCGCTCAACACGTACCTCTACCGGTGCGACTCGTCGTTCTTCCTCGACCCGCTGCTCGCGATGGTCCACGCCCCCGAGATGTGGGGCCTGCTGGTCATGGACCGCGCGGAGGTGACGATCGGGTTCCTGCGTGGAAAACGCGTCGAGCCGGTCAAGAACCGGCAGTCGCTCGTCCCGAGCAAGCACGGCCGCGGGGGCCAGTCGGCCCACCGGTTCGAGCGGATGATCGAGCACGCCGCCCACGAGTTCTTCGTGAAGGTCGGCGAGATGGCGAACGAGGTGTTCCTGCCGCACAAGGACGAGCTGAAGGGGATCCTGCTCGGCGGTCCGGGCGCGACGAAGGAGTACTTCTACAAGGAGGCGTACCTCCACTACGAGCTCCAGCAGAAGGTCGTGCAGCCGCTCTTCGACGTCGGCTACACCGACGAGTACGGGCTGAAGGAGCTGGTCGAGAACGCGTCGAAGACGCTCCACGGACTCGCGGTCACCGACGAGAAGCGGATCGTCCAGCGGTTCCTCGGAGAGGTCCGGAAGGCCGACGCCGGCCTCGCCGCCTACGGCGAGCGGGACGTCGAGCACGCGCTCGACCTGGGCGCGGTGGACACCCTCCTCATCTCGGAGGGGTTGCGCCGCCAGCGGGTGACGTTCCACTGCACGGCGTGCGGCACGGACACCGTCCGGACCCTGCCGGACGAGCAGGTCGACGACGTTCTCGACGGTCCGTGCCCGAAGTGCGGGCAGCGCTCCCTGACGGAGGCCGCGAACGAGGACTTCGTGGAGGGGCTGTTCCGCCGCGCGGCCGCCTCCTCGGCGCAGGCCCGGCTCATCTCGTCCGAGAGCGAGGAGGGCGAGATGCTCGCGAAGGCGTTCGGCGGGATCGCGGCGCTCCTGCGGTATCCGCTCCCGCTCCCGTCCTCCGTCCGCGCTCGGACGTAGGACTAAATAGCCGGAGGGTCCGGAACGGGCGAGGAACGAAATGGCAACGTCCGTCCCGTCGCCGCCCCCGCCCCCACCGCCACCCCCGGAGCGGTCCGGTGCGGAGCGGTCGATCGCGTCCTGGCTCGACCTCGGCCGGTCCCTCGCGCTGATCCTCGCCCTCGTCGCGGGCGTGATCTTCCTCGCGAGCCTGGTCTTCCTCGTTCGCGCCGCGATCTTCGGCTACTTCGGCGGGGCAATCGGCGCGGTCTACTGGCTCCTGACCGCGATCGTGATGTTCCTCCTCTGGAAGGAGTTCCCGAAGTTCGAGGACCTGGCGGCGCGCCGCCAGTACGGCGAACTGAAGGATCGCCTGTTGCTCTGGATCGTGCTCGGGATCCTCTTCTTCCTGATCGAGGGGATCGTCCTGCTCCTCGTCTTCCTGAAGGCCGACGACGTGCGGGCGGCGTCCGAGGGAGGTCCGCCCGCCGCGGCGGCTTCGCCGGCGCCTCTCCCGCCGCCGGTCCCGCCCCCTCCGCCGCCCGTCGGGGTGCGCTGCCCGACCTGCGGCCAGCCGGCCGCGTTGATCGCGGAGTACAACCGCTACTACTGCTACCGCTGCAACGCGTACGTGTGAGCCGTTCGCTCCCCCGGCGGTCTCGGGGTCGCCCGAGCCGTCACCAGAGGTGACTGAGCGGGTCGTCCTCGG
>JASHWW010000024.1 GCA_030043855.1 Thermoplasmata archaeon | reverse complement strand
AGCTCCCCGACCCGCGCCCGTTCCGGACGGCTCCAGAGGTCGAGCCGGAGTTCGACCAGGTCGGCCCCCGCTTCGGCGGACGAGGCGATCCCGATTCGCGCGGCCTCCGCCGTGCGCGCCGGGAGGCTCACGACGACGGACGTACGGTGGTCGGTCATCGTTCGACGATCGTCTCCTCGATCGACTGCCCGAGATGGCGAGCCTCGGCCAGCGCGACCCCGAAGGCCCGGGCCGGCAGTCCGATCTCGGCGGTGGAACGACGACCGGCGTCGGTCGAGATGCGGACGGTCTCGGCTTCCTGCAGGAAGATCGTCCGAGCGCGTCCGCCGTCGTCCGCTTCCAGAACGATCAACGGCCGCCGTTCGATCTTGATCCGCCCCACGCGAACCGGACGGGACGGGCCCCGCGGAACGGTGGCCAGGACTCGGTCCCCCGCGACGAGTTCTGAGAGATAGCGGGTCGTGCCGTCGGCCATGAGGACGTAGGAATGGGCCGCCCCGGCGTTGACGCGGAACGGGCGGGCCCGGCTGAACTTTGACCCCTCCGCCTCGCTGGCCACGTGGAACAGGAAGGCCGCGACGCTGCCGACGAGGAGCCCTTCCTCGGGCCGGAGCAGGGAGGTGGTGTCGACGAGGACGCGGTCGCCGACCCCGGCCGGGCGAACCGCTGTCAACCCCACGGTGCGCCACTCCAGGGGGGTCCCGGGGTCCGCCTCCAGAACGGCCTCAATCGCATCGACTTCCTCGGGGGTGCGTACGCGCACGACGACACGGCCCGCTCCGTGCTCGAGGGCCCCCAGGGCTCCGGGAACCTCCCGCGGGCCGTTCGCGAAGACCCACGGCCGCGACGCGTGGCCGAGCCCCGCGATTGCATTCTCCAGCGGGATCACCCGGTCGTGCGGAAGTTCGATCAGGATCGGCCGGTCGGGCGGTGCATCGGCGAGCGCCCGGGTCAGGTCCGCCTCGGTTGCGACCGTCCGGATCGGGATCGGCACGGAGGCGGGCTCCGGTCCGATGAGGCGGTCCTCCCGACGCACCCAGATCTCCTCCCCAGCGAGGGATGCGATCTCCTCCGGCGACTGGACGACGAACCGGGAGAAGCCCCGACGACGGGCGCGCTCGACGAGGGATGGCCCCGAGGACCCCTCGGCCGCCTCGATCGCCAGAACGACCCGCTCCCGCGTCACATGACCTCCGACCTACGGTCCGCCGTGCAGCATCTCGGAGATCCGCCGAGCCAGGGGTTGGATCGGTCGGCGCTGGAACAGGTTCCGCCCGATGCAGATGCCCGCCCCGCCGGCCCGCAGCGTACCGCGGACGATCTCGAGAAACCGATCCTCGTCATCGAGCCGTACTCCGCCACCGATCAGCACCGGCACGGGGGTCGTCCGGCACAGCCGAGCGAACTCGGCCTCGGAGCCGGGGTAGCTGGTCTTGACGATGTCCGCGCCCGTGTCGGCCGCGGCGCGGGCGGCGTGCCGCAGCTCGTCCGGAGTCCCCCCGTTCGCGGTCTTCACGTAGGCCATGCACAGGAGCGGCAGACCGAGCTGGCGGCACTCGTCGACCGCGGTACCCAGGTCCCGCAGCATCTCCGGTTCCTCGGGGACGCCGAAGTTGACCTGGACCGACAGCAGGTCGGCGCCGAGGGCAACGGCTTCCTGGGCGGTACCCACCAGTACCTTGCGGTTCGACGTCGATCCCAGGCTGGTGGAGGCCGAGACATGGATCCCGAGGGCGGTGTGCGGTGCCAAGACCGGGGTCAGCTCCCGCACCGCGCCCTTGGTGACGATGAGCAGGTCGACCCCGCCGCTCTGGAGCTCCTGGGCGAGCGGCGCGAGCTCCTCCAGTCCGTCGATCGGACCCATCGACACCGCGTGGTCGAGGGGGACCGAAAAGAGCCGTCGCTTCGGGTCGGGGAACAGCCGCTTCAGTCGGATCGTTTTCCCGTACATGGTGCGTTTCCTTCGAGGGGGTGCTCTCGAGGGAAGCGCCGGGGGAGTCGGCCCAGGAACGTGCGGGGCACGTCGGGGTGGGCGCCCTCCCGGCGCCTCCCCATCACCAGAGCCAGGTCGCGGCGGCCCGGGGGCCCGTCGTGGCTGTCGCGCCCCGCCGGCCCTGGTCCGCCATCGTGCCCCGGAAACCGTTCCGCCCCTATTTAGCCTTCCCGGCGCCGCCGTTCCCGGCGGCGAGGACCCCATCGACCAGCATCGCGTGGATGGAGAACCCGCGGAGCATCTGGTCCCACATCTGCTTGCGGACGTCGGGCGAATGGGCGAATCCCGCAACGATCTCCCCGATCCACTGGCTGTGCTCCACGTCCGCCGTCACGTGCAGCCGGTAGTATTCGAGGTGCTCCTCGGGGACCTTGTAGTGCGAGCGGAACGACGGGAGCAGCCGGGCACACAGCTCAACGTTCGGCGGCTCGGAGGAGCCGGCCGCGGATACGTAGAACGGATTGACCCGGTTCGTGTAGAGGAAGTCGTCGATCGCGACCATCGTGTTCGGGAGCAAGGGCGCGGACTGGACCTCGGCGCGCGGAACGCCGATCCCCTCGCAGAACCGCAACCACAGCTCGGGATGCCCCGGCTCCTTCCCCTTGGGGTCGCCGGCCTCCTCGACCAGCTGGTCGAGGATCATACGTCGGTACCGGTCGTTCGCCGGATCCCAGGTGCAATTGGCGAACCGCTCGGCCATCGCGATGGGGACCGCGGACAACCACGGGTAGAACTGCTTCACCCACGCCCGGACCAGGGGAAGGGGGGCCTCGCCCCGCTCGACCCGCGCGAAGAACGGGTGGGTCTTGAACGGATGGTTCTCCATCTTGTACTTCGTCAGCTCGTCGCGGAACTTGGCGCCCTCGTAGCGCACCCAGGGAGGCTCGGGCATCGACCGTCGACCGGGGCGCGCTACTTGATTCTCGAGGTTTGCCCGTGAACCTCCTCGGTTATCGAGCAAAATCGGCCTCGCGGCCCGTGTCCTCGCCGAAGACCCCGTCGGTCGTACCGCCGTTCGGCCCGCTCGCCGGACTCAAGGTCCTCGAGTCAGCGCGGTTCGTCGCCGGCCCGTGGGCCGCGACCTACCTGGGCGAGTTCGGAGCCGAGGTCGTCCATGTCGAAGGGCCGCCGTTCGCGCCGCCGTTCGCCGACGCGACCCGGTCGCTCCGACCGCTGCTCCCCGGGGGAGCGGCGGGGGACGAGGTCTCCGAGTCGTGGGTCCAGTACTCCCGCAACAAGCTCTCCGTCGGGCTCGACCTCCGACGTCCGGAGGGGCGGGAGGTCTTCCGCGACCTCGCTCGGTGGGCGGACATCTGGATCGAGTCGTCCCGGCCGGGTACCTACGACCGGCTGGACCTGACGGACGCGACGCTCTGGGAAGCGAACCCGAGGCTCACCATCGTTCACGTCTCCGGCCACGGCCAATCGGGCGATCCGGCACGGGTCGGGCAGCCGTCGTACGACCTCACGGCCCAGGCGTTCAGCGGCTTCCTCTCGCTCCAGGGAAATCCGGATCCGGAGCCCCCGATGCGTTCGGGGACGGCCCTCAACGATACGGTCACGGGTCTCGCCTCTGCGACCGCCGCCCTGATGGGTCAGTACCACGCGCTGCGGACCGGCCGGGGACAGTCGGTCGACGTCGCCCAGTACGAAGTGTTCTTCGTGCTGCTCGAGAACCTCGCCCTCGACTACTTCATGCGCGGCGTCGTGCGCGGTCGTCACGGGTCCGGGCACGCCCGCCTCCATCCGTACGATGTCCATCGGGCGTCCGACGGGTGGGTCGTCGTCGCGGCCCCGACCCCCGAGGCGTGGCAGAATCTCAAGGCCCTGATCGGGTTCTCGGATCCGGCGTTCGACGACCGAGATTTTCGCCTGTCGCATCGGGGGCCGGTGGATGCGGCGATCGCCGACTACTGCCGCACCCGGACGCGCGACGAGCTCGAACGCCTCGGCCGCGAGCGGGACGTCGCCATCGCGCGGGTCTCCGACATCGCCGACCTGGCGCGAGACCCGCACTACCGTGCGCGGGGGATGTTCGCCGAGTGGGACGACCCGATCGCCGGTCGCGTGAAGGGGGCGGGCGTCGCGCCCCGGTTCTCCGAAACGCCCGGCGGGGTCTGGCGGGGAGCCCCCTGGCTCGGGCAGGACAACGACCGGGTGTTCGGCGAACTGCTCGGGTACGGGGCGGACCGGCTCGCCGAACTACGATCGGCGGGCGTCATCGGGTCGTATCCGCCGCGCGGAGCGCCGTCGTCGGCGCCCGCCTACTTCCAGGAACACGGGATCTAGATGGAGGGACTCTACCCCCCGCCGACCGATCCGTTGTGGGACGAGCTCGCCGGGTTCGTCGCACGTCACCATCTGGCCGAACGGTGGAAGGCTCTGGACCGCGAACCCGAGTTTCCCGCGGCGGAGTTCCGCGCGATGGGGGGGGCGGGGTGGCTCGGTCTCTCGCTGCCCGCGAGCCAGGGCGGGCGAGGGCTGCCGCTCTCGCGCGTGGCGGTCCT
>JASHWW010000023.1 GCA_030043855.1 Thermoplasmata archaeon | reverse complement strand
TGTCTCAACGTCTTCCTCCTGGTCGCCGACGCGGCGGACGCCGGACGAGTCCTTCTCGGGCGGCTCGACCCGGCGGCCCCGTGGAAGAAGATCGGAGGGATGAGCGAGGCACGGATCCGCTCCACGACGGGGCGCTGGATGCTCCCGAGCCGGCAGCTGTTCCGGTTCGAGGCTCCGGACGACGCCGCGCGGTCGATACTCCGCGAACAGCTCGAGCTCCCCGCGATACCCGTGGCGGGGCCGTCGGTCACCTCGGAGGCGTGGCAACGACCGCAACCGGTCGGAACGGGCCTCCATTGGGACCTGAGCTTCCTCTATCGGGCGACGTGGCCCGCGGGCCAGGAGGTTCGCGCGACGCCGTGGCAGGAGCTGGCGTTCCTCGACCCGCGGAAGCTGCAGCCCAAGGACGTAGGGCGGTCGCACCTGGACGTCCTCGCGCTCGCGGGATTTCTGGTTCCTCCCTGACGTATTGCGGCCGGACGAGCCGGTCGGGAAGCGCCGCGGTCCGCAACTCTCACCGTTCGCCGAACCCGGCTGGGCCGACCACCGACGCATCCATGTCCTCCTGTGTCGCCGCGTCCTCGTTCGGGGGCTCGGCTACGCTCCTCGGTCCGTCGCCCCGCGGCCGACCGTCGGCGGAGCTGGTCCTCGAACGTCCGAAGCTTCCTGCTCTGGAAGCGTTCGGAATCGTCGATCGGGGACGACTGGCTCCACCGGATGGGGTGGGAACTGCAGCGGGTGCCCGGACTTCTTCGGCGGGTCGGGGCCCGTCCGCTCCCGCGGTCGCCCGCCGACCTCTCCGCCGAGCACATCGCCGCGCTGCGGCAGCAGCTTCCCTGGGAGCGCGCGACCTTCCTGCTCCACTTCGCCGCGTTGCGTCAGCTCCTCCGTTGGTCGGGAAACCCCCTCGCCGATCGCCGTTCCGTCTGGGCCCTCCCGTCGGGGGAGACGAGCCGCCGTCGTTGGCTGAGTCGAGAACAGCTGCAACGACTCTACTCCGCGTCCCGCGGACCGGCCCGTCTCCTCGTCGGATTGGAGGGCCTCAACGGGCTGCGACGGGTGGAGGTGCTCCGATTGCGCGTGGGCGACGTCCTGCTCAACGAGGGGCTTCTGAACGTACGAGGGAAAGGGGGCAACGGGGGCAAGTGGCGGAAGATCCCGTTGCATCCGTCGGTCGAACGGGACCTGGCGAACTGGGTGCGGGGGCGACCGGCGGAGGAGCGCGTCCTCCCCTACTCCCGCTCGGGGGCGGACCGGCTCCTCGCCCGAGCCGCGGCGAGCCTTCCGGTCGGAGGCCCGTCGAAGGTCTCCCATCACGACCTCCGCCGCTCGTTCGGGCGGCTGGCGCACGAAGCGGGCATGGACCTGGTCCAGCTGAAGAATCTGCTCGGGCACGCCTCGGTCGAGATGAGCGTCCACTACATCGGTCTGGACGCCGCCCGGATGCGGGAGGGCCTGGGGAAGTTCGCCCGGTACCTCGACCGTTTCACCCCCTCCGGACCGCCTCAAATACGCGGAGCGGAGGTCCGGTCCCCGCCATGTCGCCCGACCCCTCGCCCACGAACTCGCCTCCGGCCCCCCAGCGACTGAAAGTAGACGGCGGCCACGTCGCGTTCGACGTCGGCGGATCCGGTCCGCCGATCGTGTTCGTGCATTCGGTCATCGCCGACCGACGCATGTGGGATCGCGAGTTCGCGGCGCAGGCCGCCCACCACCGGGTGCTTCGGTTCGACCTGCGCGGGTTCGGTGGATCCTCGCCCGCCACGGCCCCGTTCTCCTACGCCGAGGACCTCCGAGCACTCCTGGCCCACACCCACATCTCCCGGCCGATCGTCGTCGGGTCGAGCATGGGCGGTGCCATCGCCATGGACTTCGCCTTGGCCCACCCGAACGAGGTCGCGGGCCTCCTGCTGGCGGCCCCCGGCATCATGGGCGGGATCCCGCCCCCCTACGCCCCGGAGGAGACGGCGGCGCTCGAAATCGACGAGACGCAGTCCCGGGCGATCGCGCAGGCCTGGTCCGAGGGGGACCGGGCCACCGCGTTCGAGCGTCTTCGTTCGCTCTGGTGCGCGGAACTCCGCGGTCCGGCGCTCGACCGGTTCCGGACCATGGTCGAACAGAACGCCGGCGAGGTGTTCGGGGGGAAGAGCGAGCAGCAAGCGAAACCGCTCGTTCCCGCCCCGTTCGACCGGTTGGGGTCGCTCGCGATCCCGACGTCGGTCCTGGCCGGGGACCGGGACAACCCCTCGATGGAGTTCTTCTGCCGCCGGATCGCCCGGGCCATCCCGGACGCCCGGCTCGTCCGGGTCTCCGGCGCCGACCATCTCATCAATCTCTCGCGCCCCGACGCGTTCGACGCCGCCCTGGACGCCGTCGTCCGATCGGCGGGCGGCTCCAAGTAGCGGGTCCGTCGGGACCGGGGACTCCCGTTACCGGGACCGCACCGACTCGCGCAGCCGCATCGTCAGTCGCAGCGTCTCGAGCCCGAGGGCGGCCCCGGCGGCCGCGTCCGGGGGAGTGTGGGTCGCGAAGTAGGTCCGTACGTCGGCCTCTCGGTCGATTCCCATGAGCTCGACCCCGCCGAGGTGAAGGAACTCGCTGTGGAGCGGGGTCCCGGCCCAGAATTCGCCGAGCTCGGTCGCGTGCTCGCGATACCAGTCGAAGAGGGGGGCCCCCGCCGTCGGGTTGTCGGTCATGCCGACCAGGTACTCGTACGCCTGACCGGACGGAAGCACCCGGGAGCGGACCAGGTCGAGCCCGCGTCGAATCTCAGAAGCCGTCTCGAACCGGCCGAGGGCCCGTGTCATCACGCTCCGCTCCGCGGTCCCCGGAGCCCCCCGGAGACGCTCGACCATCCGGTCGAACGCCCCTGCCGAACCCGTCCGCGCGTAGGCCGCGGCGACCGCGGGCCAGAGCGCCGGAGGGACGTCGTCGAATCGGTCGAACCGGGACGCCAACCGCTCGGCGACCCCCCGATCGTACCCGACCAGATGGACCAGAAGGATCTCGCGGAGCAGCGACGCGGACTCGGGTTCTCCCTCGCGAGGTTCGGGACCGATCCGTTCGAGCTGGCGTTCGAGGAGGTTCCGGGCGGCGGACTCGAATCTGGGAACGTCGAACAGCCCCGACCGGAGCTCCCCGAGTACCCGCAGGAGGTTCCGGAGCGGGAGCGGATCGGTCAGGCGATCGGATCGCGCCACCAGGGCGAGGAATTCGTCGAGCGGGATCGTGCCCGCGAGGACGAAGGCACCCGCATCGCCGATGAGGCCCCACTGATCCTGGGGGTCCATCGTGTCGAACTCTTCGAGCATGCGCGCGGCCAGTCCGTCCTCGTAATGGATCCGCGCGAAGGCGTGGCGCCCCGGGTCGACTCGCAATCCGGCGTCCGACGCGAGGGGCAGGGTGATCTCGCTCCCTTCGAAGAGCAGGCGACGTTCCCCGTCGGCCGTCCGGAGCCGGACCGGGATGGGCCAGGTCTCCGCCGACCGGCTCCCGTCCGAGCGGAACCGCTCCTGCCGCAACCGCAGTCCCCCCGTCTGCCGGCCGACGTGGACGACGGGATAGCCGGGACGACCGATCCACTCCCCCAGGATGCGGCCGACCGATTCCCCGGCCACTTCGCTCAGCGAGGCCCACAGGTCCTCGGATCGCGCGTTCGCGTACTCGTGCGTGGCGAGATACCGCGCGACGCCGCGGCGGAACGTCTCCTCGCCCAGATACGACTCGATCATGCGGAGGACGGCCGCTCCCTTCCCGTACGTCACCGCGTCGGCGTTCTCCCCGAGTTCCGCGGGCGTGTGGACCGGCACGTGGATCGGATGGGTGGACGCGAGGCCGTCCTGGACGAGCGCGGGCCCGACCCAGTTCACCAGCATGTCGGTCCACGGCTCCTCCGAGGGGTACCGGCGATCGATGATCCGGTAGGAGACGAACGTGGCGAAGCTCTCGTTCAGCCAGAAGTCGTCCCACCAGGCGGCGGTCACCAGGTTCCCGAACCACTGGTGGGCGATCTCGTGCGCGAGCGTCGACAGGATGTACCGTCGGAGGCGGACGCTGGTCGTCGCGTCGACCAGGAGCGAGGAGTCGCGGAAGGCGATCGCCCCCCAGTTCTCCATCGCTCCCGCCCAGAAGTTCTCGAGTCCGACGAGGTCGAGCTTCGGCAGCGGGTACGGCCGTTCGTAGTACGTCTCGTACTCCGCGAGGATCTCGCTCGCCCGCTCCGCGCAGAACCGTCCCGCCGACGCCCGCCCCGGGGAGGCGGCGACGGTGACGGTCCAATCCGGACCCGGAACGGTCAGCGTGTCGAACGGGCCGATCCCGAGGTAGATCAGGTACGCCGACATCTTGGGGGTCGGCGCGTAGGTGATCTCCTTGCGCCCGTCGACGGTGCGTTCGCCGACCGGCGGGGTGTTGAAGATCGCGACGTCGTCCGGGTCGACGCGGAGGACGAGCCGGTAGACCGTCTTGACGGCGGGATGCTCGAAGGTCGGCAGCAGGCGCCGACTTCCGCTCGGGAACAGCATCGTGGTGAGGACGTGCGATCCTCCGGCGGGCGACTCGTAGAGCCCGACCAACGAGGACGGATCCGGAGCGCCCCGGTACTCGATCTCGACCGTGTGCGGCCCTGGGGAGACTCCCGGGAACGCGAGGGTCCCTTCCTTCGGATCGACCGTCGGGGCGACCGTCGTGCCATCCAGGGTGCAGGCGACGAGTTCGAGCGCGGCGCAGTCCACGATCAGGGGGTCGGCCGCATCCTCGACGACGATCCGGACCTTGCCGGAGAACCGCTTCTCCGCCCGTCGGACGTCCAACCACCAGTCGATCCCGGGGACGCGCATTGAGGTGGCAGGAACGGGGTGGATTAGGCGATTTCCGGTTCGGCCCCGTCCGAGTCCCTCGGGCCGTCAGCCGAGCGGAAGGCCGGCCAGCGTGGAGAGTCGCCCGACGGGGTACTCCCCGACGCGGTTCGCCCGGCCCCAGGCGGACCGGTCAAAGAAGAAGTCGAGCCGCCGGTCGGGACTGCCCGCGAACTCGGGGTCCGTGGCGACCCGGTGCTCGAACTCCTCCCGCAGCGCCGGATCGCGACGGAGCTCGTCCCGGGCCAGCCGTTCGACGACGTACGCTTCTCCGGTCTCCTTCTGCTCGAAGATCGGGGCGAAGAACCCCCAGCGCAGGGCGGAATCCGGGGCCTCGGGCTCCAACCAGTGGATGGCGACCTTCGCGCGGCGTTGTCCGAGACCCGCGACGACCGAGCCGGCGCGGAACGTCACGGTCTCGCGGACCCGCGTGCAGGTCCCGAATCGGCCCTTGGAGGGCTCGAACGTCCCGCTGCGGAGGATC
>JASHWW010000157.1 GCA_030043855.1 Thermoplasmata archaeon | reverse complement strand
GTCGCGGCGAGCCAGTTCGCGTACTTGTCCGCCGTCAGCGGGTACTCGGACCAGGCTGTGGAGGAGAACCGGAAGCCGACGTCGTCGCTGAGCGGATAGTGCCGGAGCAGCAGCAGCACGGTCGGCGCCGGGGCCGCGCAGTACCGGTACGTCGAGGGTTGGCCCTGCAGGACCCCTTCCCACCCTTCCGCGAGCATCCCGTGGAAGCCATCCGATTCCGCGAACCGGGCGAGGTCGTCGCTGTAGGCGAGCTCGGTCATCCGGATCACCTTCGGCTCCGCGCCGAACTCCGTCCGCAGCAGCTCGCGATGGAGCGCGACCTCCTCGTCGAGCTCCGGCGGCGGGACGAGGAACGCGAGCGAGTGGTAGTACGTCTCGGCGAGGAAGGCGACCCGTCCGGTGCGCCGGAGGGCGCGCAACCGGTCGAGCACGTCGGGAGCGGCGAGCCGCGCCTGCTCGACGAACGTCCCGGTCACCGAGAGGCTCAGGCGGAAATCGGGGTACTCGTCGAGCGCGCGCAGCAGGCGGTCCATCGCGGGTCGATAGCAGCGGTCCGCGATCCCGCGGAAGATCCCCAAGTTCCGCTCCAGGTCGAAATACGGACGACCGGACCCCAAGTCGAGGTACCGGAAACGAGCGAGTCGCCACGGTTGGTGGAGGTGGAGGTAAAGGACGATCTTCACGGATGCCGCAGCGCCACCGGAGCCCCCGGGACGGACCGCCCCGCGAGTGGACGAGCGTATAAGACGGGGTACTCGGCCTCGCTTTGGTCGGAGGCGTCGGTGGGGCTCCCGAACCCTCGGCGGGCGCGTCGGCCCCCGCTGCGCTCGGCGACGTGACCGACCCGATCCAACCGCTCCGCAACGGCAACTGGTTCCGGTCCGCCGTCTTCTACGAGATTCCGGTCCGTTCGTTCTTCGACTCGAACGGGGACGGGATCGGGGACCTCCCCGGGGTCACGGCGAAGCTCGACTACCTCGCGGATCTGGGCGTCGGCGCCGTCTGGCTCCTCCCGTACTATCCGTCCCCCTGGCGCGACGAAGGGTACGACGTCGCCGACCACTACGCGATCCATCCGCAGCTCGGAACGATCGGCGACCTGGACCGCCTGGTCGAGGAGGCCCACCGCCGGGGGATCCGGGTGCTCGGCGACTACGTCATGAACCACGTCTCGACGGACCACCCCTGGTTCCAGGAGGCGCGCCGCGACCGTTCCTCACCGTTCCGGTCGTGGTTCCTCTGGTCCGACACGGGGACGGAGTTCTCCCGCGCCCGCGTGATCTTCCGCGACTCCGAAGGGTCGAACTGGAGCTGGGACCCGGTCGCCGGTCAGTACTTCTTCCACCGGTTCACCGCGACCCAGGCCGACCTGAACTACGACACCCCCGCCGTTCGCGCCGAGATGCTGAACGTCGCGCGCTTCTGGCTGGGCCATGGGCTCGACGGATACCGGTGCGATGCCGTGCCGTACCTCGTCAAACGGGAGGGAACCCGGTGCCAGAGCCTTCCCGAGGTCCATCGGTACTTCCGCGAGCTCCGCGCGTTGCTGGACCGGGAGTTCCCGGGAACGGTCCTCGTGGCCGAGGCGAACCAGTCGATCCCGGAGACGGTCCCGTACTTCGGGGACGGGCGCGAGTTCCAGATGGTGATGCACTTCCCGCTGATGCCGAACCTCTTCCTCGCGCTCGGCGAGGAGGACCCCCGCCGCGTGCGGCACGTCCTGCGGGCGACGCTCCCGGCCCCGGGGGCGACCAGCTGGGCGTACTTTCTCCGCAACCACGACGAGGTGACGGGGGAACAGCTGAGCGACGACGAACGGGAGATGCTGCTCTGGTTCTACGGCCGCCACCCTCGCGCGGTCCTGAACGGCGGGCTCCGGCGCCGCCTCGCACCGATGCTCGACGGCGACGACCGCCGCATCGAGATGATGACCGCCCTGCTCCTCGGGCTGCCCGGCGCTCCGTTCCTCTACTACGGCGACGAGATCGGCATGGGCGACCGACCGGACCTCCCCGACCGGGACGGGGTGCGGACCCCGATGCAGTGGTCGGACGGCCCGACCGCCGGATTTTCCACGGCCCCCGACGATCGACTGGTGCGCCCGCTCGTCACGGAGCCGCGGTTCGGACCGGCGGCGCGGAGCGTCGAGGGCGAGACCGGACGGCCGGGTTCCCTGCTGGAGCGGTGTCGGACGCTGCTCCGGGTCCGCAACGCGCGGGCGGAGGCGTTCTCCTCCCCACTCTTCGAGGCGTTGGAGACCCCGGGCGCCCCGGTGCTGGCGTTCGTCCGACCGGGGGCCTCGGAGCACGTGCTCTGCCTGTACAACTTCGCGTCGACCGTGGCCGACGTCCAGGTCCGCGTGCCCGCATGGAGTGCGCCGAACCCGACCGACCTCCTCGACCGGGGGATCGCGCTGCACGTCGTCGACGGGGCGCTCGGCTGCCGTCTCGACCCGTTCGGATTCGCGTGGGTCGGATTTCCTCCCGTTCCGACGGATCCGGGCGCGGCGACGCGGGATCCCGGATAGCGCGACGGGCGCGCCGGCGGCCGATCAGATCGGGAGGCCGGCTTCGCGCATCGCGTCGAGGTACACCGTGACCGTCTCTCGGGCGCGTTCGGGCCAGCCCTCGCGGAGCGCCTCCCAGCGACCCTGCTCGCCCATCGCCCGACGGAGCGTCGGATATTCGAGCAGCTCCGCGATCCGACTCGCGAACTCCTCGACGTCCCAGAAGTCGACTCGAAACGTGCCGGTACTGATCTCGGCGACGCCGCTCGTCTTCGAGACGATCGTCGGGACCCCGGCCGCCATCGCTTCCAGCGCCGCGATCCCGAACGGCTCGACGACGGAGGGCAGGACGAAGACCGAGCTCCCCTCCAGGAGCAGCTCGCGCTCCTCTTCGGTGACCTTCCCGAGGAACATGACGCGATCGCCGATGCCGAGGTTCGCCGCGAGCTGGACCAGACGCGGGTACTCCGGGCCCTCGCCCGCGATGACGAACAGGACGTCCGAGAAGACCGGCACGACCCGGGCGGCCGCCCGGAGGAACGTATCAACGCCCTTCATCGCCGCCAACCGGCCGACGTACAGGACGACCCGCTTGGTCGGGTCGATCCGCTCCAGCCGTTCGGTGGGCCGCACCGCGTTGTAGATCACCCGCACCCGTCGCGGGTCGGCCCCGTACCGGTCGATCAACTGCTGCCGAAGGTGGCGGCTCACGGCGATCACCCGCGAGGCCGCCCGAATCCCGGCCAGCTCCCGTTGGAGGATGTGGTCCCACGGGTGCCCGAGCGACCGGTCGTATTCGGTCGAATGGACGGTCATCACCATCGGGCGGCCCAGGCGACGGGCGAGGGCGGCCCCGCCGTACGTCCCGAACCAGTCGTGCACGTGGACGACGTCGACGGGGCCGAGCGTAGCGAGTCGTTCGACCCAGGCGTTGTAGCCGTCGATCGAGTTCTCGAACGGGCTGTCCGGCGTCTCGCCCGCCCAGTAGGCGGGAGGGTACTCGACCGCCGGGCCCGGTACGGCGTCCCCGGGGAACCGGAACGTCACGCCCGGGACCGGCGTGAACGGTCCCGTGAACGGGGTGAGGAACGACACCCGGTGCCCGAGCTTCGTCAGCTCCTTCACCAACTCGTACGAGTGAACGCCGAGGCCGCCCGTGTGTTTCGGTGGGAATTCCCAACCGACCATCGCGATCGACAGGGGCCGACGGGCCGCCTCGTGGCGAACCGAGGGGCGGAGACCGGTGCCCGGAGTGGCTCCCACCGAGGGTGCGAGGATGTCGATCGGCCCCGGAGACGACGCCCGGACCCGACGCTCGGCCCGGACGCGCGGTCGTCCGCGCCCCCGTCCCGCAGTGCGTGTCCGCGGCCGGTGCCGGGCGGCCGATCGCGTCCGGTTCGGTCTCGACCGCGGCATCGAGCGGTTTCGCTCCCCGAACGCGTACGCGGCGGGGTTCAAGAGAGCGCCGGGCGCCCCCGGTCGGTCCGACCGGAGCCGCCGATCAGAACCCCGCGAGCAGTTCTCCGATCGCGGCCGCCGGGTCGCGTGCGAGGGCGACGGCGCTCGCGACCAAGATCCCCTGAGCGCCGAGCTCGAGGGCGCGGCGAACGTCCCGTCGATCGTGGACGCCCGCGCCGCAGAGGACCGACGTCGCCGGGGCCACCGAGCGGACCGCGGTGACCGTTCCCTCGATGACTTCCGGCTTCGCCGTCGACACGGCCCGGTCTCCCCCGATCAACTCCGGCGGCTCGACCGCGAGGTAGTCGGGTCGGAAGGCGGCGAGCCGTCGGGCCGTGCCGACGTTCCGGGCGCAGACGACCGCCGCGAGCGAATCGTCGCGCAGCCGGCGGACCGTCTCCCGAACCTGGGCGACGCCGACCGGGTGCTCGGAGTGATTGACCAGGCTGCCGCGGGCGCCCGCCGCTCGGATCGCATCCGTCGTCACAAAGCCCGTGTGCGCACCGGCGTCGATCGGGTCGACGTGCTGGGCCAGGACCGGAACCTCGACGGTGCGTGCGACGCGGCCGAGGTCGGGGAGCGACGGTGCGACGGCCACTGCGACGCCCGCGTCCGCGCCCAAGGAGGCCAGGTCCCGCGCGATCGCCTCCGCGGCGGCGCCGACCGCCCGCGGATAGACCTTCAGGTTCAGCAGGAGGAGCGGACGGCCGAGCTCGGGCCGGTCAGTGGACCGCGGCGGCGCGCGCCCGCTTCGGTCGGGAGCAGATCGCGTACTCGTCGCCGTCGAAGAAGACCTCGCGGTCGGGGTGCTTGCGCTGGAGCTCGGAGATCCGCGTGAGGACGTCCTCGAGGGTGGTCGATTCGTCATTGGGGTCGATCCTCAGGTGGACCGTCTTCTCGGGCCGCTCCGTCGTGTGACCCGTTCCGGGCATGAGGCTCCGGGAGTCGGGCTAGGCGGGGGGGTGCTTTAAGGGTTCGAGCCCGCGCCCGCCCTCGAGCCGGCGGACGGTGC
>JASHWW010000156.1 GCA_030043855.1 Thermoplasmata archaeon | reverse complement strand
GCACCGTCCGGGCCGCGGGCTCGGCGTCGACCCCCGCCGCGCCTCCCCTCGCGGCCGCCGAACTGCTCGGCCACGGGGCGGTTCACCTGGCCCGTCACCTGCGCCGTACGACCGGAAGCTCCGGTCCGCCCGGCTCGCTCCCCGCGGTACGCCCGGGAGGCGGCCGATGAAATGGCCCTCGCGGAGGAGCCCCCGGTCGCCGCGATCCCCGAACGGCTCGACCGACGGCTCCGGCTCGGTCCGTTCCCGTCCGCGCGGGACGCGCTCAAGTTCGCGACGTACGCCGGGGTCGGGGCGGTACTCGTCCCCGTGGCCGGGGTCGCGGTCGGACTTGTGGTGGGATCGGCCGGATTCGCCGTCTCCGTCTGGCGACCGGAGGCCGGAGCGCTCGACGAGCGGGCGCTGGCGTACCTGGCGTGGACCGGGCGACGGCTCGGAGGGGCCCGGCGAATGATGCCCTCCTCCCCCTCGTCGCGCGTCCGGGGTCCGTACGTGCGGCTCGACGACGGCCGGATCGCCACGATCGTCCAAGCGGGTGGAATTCCGCTCGCGTATCTGCCGCCCGCCGAACTCGCCCGGCGCTTCGACCAATTCCGGGACCTGGTGCGGTGCCTCGACGAGCCGTTCGCGGTCACCACGACGTGGGCGTCGGTGCTGGGCACCCCCTTCCTCCCGACTCCAACCGACGCGCCCGGTCCGGACCGCGAGGCCCGCGCCGGATATCGGGAGCTCATCGAAGTTCTGGCGCGCCGTCGCCGCCTGCGTCGCGTGCTGATCGTCCTGACGTCGACCGACCGAGGTCCCGAAGGGGTCGGTCGGCTCGAGGCGACCGCCGCGGCCGTCCTCGATCGACTCGCCGCCCTCGGGCTGCGGCCCGAGCGTCTCCGGGGATCCCACCTCGGGGGAGCCGCCCGACGCCTCGGGTGGACGCTGCTCGGAGACCGACCGTGACCCGCAGAGTTCGTCTCGAGCTCGGCGTAGACCCGTTCCGGGCCGCGGTCGGACTCGCGGCCGTCGCGGGCTTGCTCTCCCTCCTGCTCGCATTCCTCAGCGGCCTCGCGGCCGCTCTGACCGCACTCGCGGTCGCGGCGTGGTCGGCCCGGCGCGGTCGAGCACCGGTCTCCCCTCCGCTCGGCTGGGCCGAGGGGGTCGGACTCGGTGTCGTCGCTGCGGCGGCGGGGGTGTTCGTACTCGCCTCCGGCCCGCTGGCCGGAGTTCGGGGAGCGGTGATCGGACTGGCCGCGCTCCCGCTCTACGGGATTCCTCGATGGCCCCTCTCGCGGGTTGGGAGCCCGGCGCCGTGACCGAGGCGGGGGCTGCCATCGAGGGGACGACGTGGCTACGCGTCGGTCGGAGCTACCGGACTCCGTTGCTCGTCCGCCGGTTTCCGCCGGAGCTGGCGTTCGGGTTCGTCGGCCGCGCGGTTCGACCGACCGACGCGGTCGAGTTCGCGTTCGAGGCGGTACGGTTGCCGGCGAGCCGCGCCCTGGCGCTCCTGCAGGGTGCGCGCAGCGTGGCCACCGCCGAACTGTCGCACGACGGCGGAGGGAACGCCACCGCCGAGCTCGAGGTGGAGCGCGCGAGTGCGGAGGAACTCGGTCACGCCGTGGCCCGTCGGACCCAGGAGCTCTGGAGGGTCGGCCTTCGCTGGGTCGGCGTCGGGGCCTCCCGCGCGCGCGCCGAGGCCGAGCGGGAACGGTTGGCGGAGCGATTGACGGCCCTCGGGTTCCAGACGCGGGTGCCACGGTATGAGGTGCGCGAGGCCCTGCGCCCGGCCGGGCACCGCCCGGAGGACCCTCGGCCGGAGGGGTACTGGCAAACCGTGTCGAGCGACGGGCTCGCCGCGTTGTTCCCGTTCGTGGACGAGGCGATCCTCGAACCGGGCGGAACCCTCGTCGGCCTCTCGCTCGCCGATGGAAGCCCGGTCGTCCTGGACCGGTGGGGACACGCGAGCCACTCGTGGGCCGTCTTCGGTACGACCGGCGCCGGCAAGTCGTTCGCGTCGGCACTGACGCTGCTGCGAAGTCGATGGATGCGGCCCGACCTCGACATCGTCATCCTCGACCCCCTGGGGGAGTTTTCGCGGTTCGTCCACGCCCTCGGTGGCACGGTCGTTCCGCTCCGCGATCCGAGCGCCGGGCGACTGAACCCGCTCGATCCGGTCACGACGGGGGGCGACCTTCCCGAGAAGGCGTCCCGCGCCGGAGCGATGGTGCGGGCGCTGTTTCCGACCCTGGCCGACGAGGAAGGGGCGGTGCTGGACACGGCACTCGGGCGCCTGTTCGACGGGGCCCGGTCCACGCCCACGTTCGACGACCTGCTCGACGAGGTCGCGCGCTCCGGACCGGCCGGTCGGCTCGGGACCCTCCTCGAAGTGTTCCGATCCGGGTCGTTGCGGTCGGCCAACGGGCCGACGACTCTAGGACCCCTCCGCTCCCCGGTGGCGGTCGACCTCTCCGGGGTTCCGGTCGACCAGCTTCCGTTTCACCTCACGTACCTGCTCGATTGGGCGTACGGTCGGATGCGTCAGGGGTCCGGGCCGAAGCTCCTCGTCGTGGACGAGGCCCATCTCCTCGCGCGGCACCCCGCGACCCTGGACTTCCTCGATCGGGTGGTGCGTCACGTGCGGCACTTCACGGCGGGGCTCCTGCTCGTCACGCAAGGGCCGGACGACTTCCTCGCGCATCCGACCGGGCGCTCGCTGCTCCGAAACGTCTCCGCGACCGCGTTCCTGCGGCTCCCCGAAGTTTCGAACGACTGCCGTGCCTTCTTCGGCCTGACTTCCGCGGAGGCCGAATGGCTACCGAAAGCGCGACTCCCGAGGGACGCCGGGTACTCGGAGTCGCTGTGGCGGATCGGCGAGTGGCACCTGCCGCTCGCGATCGTCGCCTCCACGCCCGAGTTCGAGTTCCTGGAACGGACCCTCCGCTCCCCCGCGCCGGGAGGTCCGGCTGCGCCTCCACGGGAAGGTTGATACAGGGTCAGGGACCCGAACCGAGACGTGGGCGCGGAGGCGACGGTCGAAGCGCCACCCCGGCGGCGGACGAGCTGGAGCCTGAAGACGATCGTCGAGGACGTCGCCGGCCGACCGGTCGAGGAGCTGCAGGATCCGGAGCGACCGCTCCATCCGTTTTGGAAGGGGAAGGTTGACGCGCCCCGACCCACGGCGCGGCCCGTCGGCGATGGGGAGCCGTACGATCCAGTCGGACACCTCTATCCCCCCCTCGTCGGACCGACCG
>JASHWW010000022.1 GCA_030043855.1 Thermoplasmata archaeon | reverse complement strand
TGACGCGCGACGGGACCGTGACGAACGCCGCGACCGCCCAGCTCCTCGCCGCGGGGGCGTGACGTGGCGGCGGACCTCTGGACGGCGCTGTTCATCGCGATCCTCGCCGCCTTCACCGGCTACGAGGTGATCAGCCGGGTCCCGGTGCTCCTCCACACGCCGCTGATGAGCGGCTCGAACTTCATCCACGGGATCGTCCTGGTCGGGGCGATCGTCGCGCTCGGCTTCGCCACGACGCCGCTGGAGCAGGCGATCGGGCTCGTCGCCGTGATCATGGGCGCGATGAACGTGACGGGCGGCTACGCCGTCACCGAGCGGATCCTCGCTATGTTCGACCGCTCGAAGCGCAAGGGGGGCGGCGGGCCGTGACGAACGTCCTCGGCACCGTGCTCGACGCGGTCTACGTGGTCGCGGTCCTGGTGTTCATCCTCGGGCTGAAGGCGCTCAGCAACCCCGAGACGGCGCGCCGCGGGATCGTCTACGCCGGCGTCGCGATGCTCGCCGCGGTCGCGGCGACCTTCCTCAGCCCGGGACTGTCGAATTTCTTGCTGATCGCCATCGGCGTGATGGTCGGCGGCGGGCTCGGGTACTACTGGGCGCGCGTCGTCAAGATGACGGCGATGCCCCAGATGGTCGCCGTCTTCAACGGCATGGGCGGTGGCTCGGCGGCCGCGATCGCCGCCGTCGAGATCCTCGGAGGGATCGGCGACCGGACGATCGTCGCCCTGAGCATCGCGGGCGCCGTGATCGGGTCGATCTCGATCGCGGGCAGCGTCATCGCCTTCCTGAAGTTGCAGGGCTGGCTTCCCTCGAAGCCGATCGTGCTCCCGGCCCGGCAGGTCGTCGGCTCGGCCGTCCTCGTCGTCGCCGTCGGGTTCGGCGTCTTCGGAGCGGTCGTCTCGCAGCTCGTCTGGTTCCTGCCGTTCTTCCTCCTCTTGCTGCTCTACGGGGTCCTCCTGACGCTGCCGATCGGCGGCGCCGACATGCCGGTCGTGATCAGCCTCTTCAACGCCCTGACGGGGATCGCGGTGGCGCTCGACGGGTTCGCCCTCGTGAGCGGGCCCCTCGGCGATGCCGGCTACGCGATGGTCATCGCGGGGACGCTCGTCGGCGCGGCGGGCTCGCTGCTGACCGTGCTCATGGCCCGGGCGATGAACCGCTCGATCGGGAACGTCGTGTTCGGCGCCTTCGGTGCCGTCGAGGAGACCGGGGGGCCGATCCAGGGGTCGATGCGCCCGATGGACATCGACGACGCGGCCTCCCTCCTCGAGTACGCCAACCTCGTGATCGTCGCGCCCGGCTACGGCATGGCGGTCGCGCAGGCCCAACAGAAGGTGAAGGAGCTCACCGACGTCCTCGAAGCGCGGGGCGTGACGGTGAAGTTCGCGATCCACCCCGTCGCGGGCCGGATGCCCGGCCACATGAACGTGCTCCTCGCCGAAGCGGGGATCTCGTACGACAAGCTGTTCGACCGCGACGAGATCAACGCGGAGTTCCCGAACGCGGACGTCGTGCTCGTCATCGGAGCGAACGACGTCGTCAATCCCGCGGCCCGTCGCGCGGGCAGCCCGCTCCAGGGGATGCCAATCCTCGACGTCGATCGCGCGAAGAACGTCCTGGTGGTCAAGCGCGGCCAGGGAAAGGGGTTCGCCGGCGTCGAGAACGACCTCTTCTACGCCGACAACTGCCACATGCTCTACGGCGACGCCCAGGCGGTCGCGGGGAAGCTCGTCGCCGCGATCAAGAAGTCGTAGCGCCATGGGTTCCGTCCGCGCGCGTCGCCCGACTCGCTCCGGCCGATCGGCTCCTTCGCTGCGCATGCGACCGGCGCGTCGGACCGACCTCGCGGTACTCTCGGCGCACCGGTTGGGGATGTGGCGGGACATCGAATCGGTCCGTCCCGAGGGGCGGCGCTGGACGGACGCGGAGCTCGACCGATCCCTCGCGGTCTACCGGCGCTGGGCCGCGCGCGAGATGCGCGCGGGGCACCTCGTCGGGTTCGTGGTCGAGACGCTCGACGGTCGACCGGTCGGGAGCGGAATGCTCTGGCTCCAACCGGTCCAACCGCGCCCTGGACCGGACGGCGGATTCGTGCAGCCGTACATCCACTCGATGTTCACCGACCCCGCGTTCCGGGGACGGGGCGTCGCCTCGCGGATCGTCCGGGCCCTCGTCCGCTGGGCGGAGGACCGGGGATACTCCCGCATCGCGCTGCACGCATCGCCGATGGGCCGTCCGGTCTACGAGCGGCTCGGATTCGCGCCGAGCCGCGAGATGCGGCTCGAGCTGCCGTCACGACGCCGGCGCGCTCGCGCCCGCTGACGGCGGCGGCGCGGGCGTGTCCGTCGGCTCGCCGCGCGCCTCCGCGCGGAGGAGCTCGACGAACAGCGCGAGCAGGAGGGCGGTGAAGACGACGTCCATCACCTGGCTCGGCCAGGTGATCCCGTCGTCCCACGCCCAGACGTTGAGCCCCAGGTCGTAGTTCAGCGACCCGACGAACGCGGCGAACCAGAGGTACCACCGCGCGCGCGCCCCCGCGAGCGCGACGGGCAGGAGCCAGACCAGGATGTTGAACGAGAGGAACGGGGTCAACAGGGCGAAGCCGACGAGGACGAGGGAGACCGACCGCGCCGGCGACCGGACCCGGAAGAACGCGTAGAAGACGAGACCCACGGTGAGCGCGGCCTGCAGTTCTTCGATCCACGTCGACGCCGGGAGCCAATTCTGGAACAGCAGGACTCCGTAGAAGTTGAGGGAGAACGACCGACGGCCGATCTGGCTCAGGAAGACGGGAGTCAGGAAGTCGTTCCGCCAGACCGCGAAGCAAAGGGCGGTCACGGCGCCGAACGAGGCGGCCGCGACGACGAAGGAGAGCCATCGACGACGCGGAAACGTGCCGGTCGCCCCGAGCACCGGAAAGAGGTTCGGGAACCGGGCGGTGGAGAGGAACCCTCCGACGGCCGCGGCCAAGACCTCGTTGCGGGCGCTCAGGTAGAGCACGAGAAAGATCGTGGTCGGCACGATGGTGTTCGTCGCGCCGTCGATCTGCGACGAGAGCAGCGGGACGAAGAGGACCGAGGTCGTGACGTAGAGGAGGACGTACCGTCGGTCGTTCCCGCCGGTCAGCCAGACCAGGGGGACGATCGCGAGCGCGACCACGCCCCACGCGACGTAGATCCCGGGAAGTCCGCCCAGGCTCCCGGCCGCGTCGATCAGCACGGCGGCGAATCCGTACGGCACCTCGATCGTCGACCCGCAGTCCGGCACCGTGAACGGGTTCTTCCCCGCCAGGAAGGCACGGCCCTGGCTCAGCTCGCCGATCGGGTCGCTGACCCCCGGCGGGTGACATCCGTAGTTCCCGCTCAGGAGTCCGTAGGCCGAGACCGTGACGAACGCGATCGTCGCCGCGACCAAGAGCGGTCGCCAATCGAGCCAGTGGAGATCGTCCCGCCCGGAGATGCGGCGGAGGAACCGCCGGACCTTCGGACGGAGCGAGGCGCCCCGCTCGGTCCGGTACAGCAGGACGAGGAGATTGATCGCGCTGAGCGCCGCGAAGACGCCCCAGGTGATCAGATTGAACCAGACGTCGCTGATGAAGTCGACCGCCGCGGACAACGTCTTCGGGGCTCGCCGAGCGGGGCCGCGCTATTTCAGGGCTCGGTCGGGCCGGAAGGGCGCCGATCAGAGCAACGAAGGGCTCTCTCCCCGCTCGACCGCCCGCGCGTAGTCGCGCTGGACGATGCGCTTCAGCAGGGCCGCCGGACTCCCCCAGATCGGGACCCGACGCACGGCGCCGGCGGCCTGCCCGACGCCGAGCGCGACGACCGTGCCCCGCTCCGAGTACCGGAACGGAACCAGGGGCCGTTCGAACCAGCGAGCGACAATGTTGCGCGCGGCGACCCTCGCCTCCGCGAGGGCGGCCTGGGCGGTGGCCGGTACCGGAGTCCCCGTGACGGGGTCCTTCCGCTCCGCCACATCGCCGACGGCGAAGACGCCCGGGTGGTCCGCGACCTCGAGGTGGGCATCGACCGCGATCCGACCGGCGCGGCCGTGCGCAACGGGGAGGGATCGGACCACCGGAGGAGCTTCCAGCCCCGCGCACCAGACGGCGATGTCGGCGACGAGCACGGTGCCGTCCTCGAGCTGGACCGAACGCGGCTCGACCCGAGCGACGTTGACGCCGGGGACGATCGTGACGCCCACGCGCGCGAGGACGGCCCGGGCCCGGTCGATCACCGAGGGCGCGAATCCGGCGAGGAACGGTAGCGCCCCGGTCACCTGGAAGACGGCCGGGGGTCGGGCCCCGAGCCCCGCGACCCCGGTCCATTCCGTGGTCGCGATCTCGGCCGCGAGCTCGGTCCCCGTCGAGCCACCCCCGACGACGACGACCCGGGGCCGCCGTTCCCCGGGGAGATGCGCCGAAGCCCGCTCGACCGCGACCAGGTCCGCGGCGAGTCGTTTGGCACCGGAGAGACGATAGACCTGGTGCGTGAGTTCCGCCGCACCCGGGACGCCGTAGTACGCCGCGACGTTGCCCAGCCCGATCGCCAGCGAGCGGAACTCGAGCGCCTCCCCGTCCACGCGAACCTGACGTTGCGCGAGGTCGATCGACTGGACGTCTCCCTGACGGATGCGGACCGGGGTGCGATCGAAGACGGTGGCGAGCGGGACCACGAACGGGTCCGCGCGTTCTCCGGACTCCGCGAGACGGCCGACATCGTAGAGTTCGGTCCGGAGGACGTGCACGGGATTGCGATCGACGAGCGTGATCGGAATCCGCCCGCGCGATCGGTGGGCGACCTCCTGCGCGATCGTCAGCCCCGCGTATCCGGCGCCGAGCACGACGAGCCCCGCCCCCTCTGCCGATGGCCCCGAGGCGTCCGGCGGCACACTCCGGGGTGACTCCGGGGACCTTAGGGTTGGCGCGTGCTCGAACGCGCGCCGCATCGACCCGGAGAGTCAACCTGAAGTCGCCGAGCCCCTCCGGTCGGCGACCGCAGCGGCGGATCGTCGCAGTCTCCGGGCGGTCGAACGCGGAGTTCCGGCGGTGCACCAAAGTCTCGGCCTCGCGCCGACCGATGCCGCCTCCCAACCGAGCGCTCCGATCCGGCGGAGGTGAGACGCGTGTCGAGCTCCGGGGCGTCGCCGGACGGGCTCGACGGGTTGGGAGACTTCACGACCTCCAACCGCCGGATGGTGGCGCTCCTCCCGGGGGCGTTGCTCATCGGCGTCATCGCCGCGCTCATCGCCGTGGCGTTGCTGGGCCTCATCGGACTGTTCACGAACCTGTTCTACTTCCACCGCGTCTCGGTCTCGTTCGTCTCTCCGGCGGGGAACTCGCTGGGCCTCCTCGCCATCGGCGTACCGGTCCTCGGAGGGCTGATCGTCGGCGGGATGGCGAAGTTCGGTTCGGAGCGGATCCGCGGTCACGGCATCCCCGAGGCGCTCGAGGCGATCCTGGTCCACAAGAGCGCGATCGAGCCGAAGGTGACGGTTCTCAAACCGGTCGCGACGGCGGTCTCGATCGGATCCGGCGGCCCGTTCGGCGCCGAGGGACCGATCATCATGACCGCCGGTGCGTTCGGATCGGTGTTCGGCCAGCTGGTTCGCATCACGGCCTCGGAACGCAAGACCCTGCTCGTCGCGGGAGCCGCGGCCGGCATGGCGGCGACGTTCAACACGCCCCTCGCGGCGGTCCTGCTCTCGGTCGAGTTGCTCCTGTTCGAGTGGAAGCCGCGCAGCCTGATCCCGGTCGGCGTGGCAGTGGCCGCGGCGACCGTCGTCCGATGGCAGATCCTCGGAACGGGCCCGTTGTTCCCCCTCCCGGCGACCGGCACGCCCACGGCCCTGACGATCGGCTCCGTCCTCCTCCTCGGCGTCGTGGCCGGGTTCGCGTCCGCCCTGCTCACGCGGGCGGTCTACGCGTCCGAGGACGGGTTCCGGCGCCTGCCCATCCCGTGGGTGTGGTGGCCCGCGATCGGCGGGGTCGCGATCGGGATCGGAGGACTCGTGCAAGCGCGGGCGCTCGGGGTCGGGTACTCCTCGATCGACGCCCTCTTGCTCGCCCAACTCGGGGTGACCGTGATCCTCTCGCTGTTGATCGTCAAGGCCGCGATCTGGACGATCTCGCTCGGGTCCGGAACGTCGGGGGGTGTGCTGGCCCCGCTGCTGATGCTCGGCGGAGCCCTCGGCGGGCTGTTCGCGGTCGTCCTTCCCGGGGGTTCCCCGTCGCTGTTCGTTCTCGTCGGCATGGGGGCGATGATCGGGGGGACGATGCGGGCGCCGTTCACCGGGGTGGTCTTCTCCCTCGAGCTGACGCACGACCTTCCGGCGATCCTGCCGCTCCTCGTCGCCGCCCTCGCGGCGGACGCGGTCACCGTGCTGACGATGAAGCGATCGATCCTCACGGAGAAGGTGGCCCGGCGGGGGGTCCACGTGGCCCGGGAGTACTCGGTCGATCCGCTCGAGCAGATCCCGGTACGGGACGTGATGCAGCGCGACCTGGTGACGGTCCCGACGGACCTCACCGTGGACCAAGCCCTCGGCGCGTCCGCGCGCCCCGGCCTCCGGGAGGTCGGCATCGTGTTCGAGGACCCGCAGCATCGTCCGGCCGGGTTCCTTTCGCGTTCCGACCTCCGCGCGTACATCGAGCTGGGGGGCGATCCCGGCCGTCGGGCGGTCTCCCTCGCCCCCGATCCCGCGATCGTGGTCTTCGCGGGGGAGCCGACTCGGCTGGCCGCCGAACGGTTGGCCCAGGTCGACGGCATGGCGCTCCCGGTGTACCCCCGGCGCGGTGCCCCGACACCGGTCGGCTTCGTCAGCCGCGAGACTCCGTTCGCCGCCCGCGTGCTCTGGACGGAGCACGAGGAACGACGCGAACGGATTCTCGCGTCTCCGATCGAGAGTGCCTGGCAGGCGGTCCGGCGCCGGTTCTCCCCGGGACCCCCGGATCCGCCGGGCGGCACCTGAGGGTCGACGGGGCGACGGAGCGGCCGGAGCCGCTCCGGACGGAAAGCGCCAAGCCGTTTTCGGTCCCCTCGCTCGAGGCACGGTGGCGACCCTTAGTACGTCGGGCGGCTCGGCGCCACCGTTCCATGGAAGGATCTTCGTCGCCGCCCGTTCTGGTAACTCGCGAACTGACCCGCCGGTTCGGGACGTTGACGGCCGTCGATCGCCTCTCGGTCTCGGTGGCTCCGGGCGAGGTGTTCGGTCTCCTCGGCCCCAACGGCGCGGGAAAGACGACGACGCTGAAGATGCTCACCACGCTCCTGCCTCCCAGTGCGGGCACCGCGATCGTCGCGGGGTACGACATCGTCCGCCAACCGTCGCGGGTGCGACGAAGCATCGGCTACGTGCCCCAGTTGATCTCGGCGGATGCCCAGGTCTCGGGGTACGAGAACCTGTGGGTGTTCGCCCGGCTCTACCGCATCCCTGCGGGGGAGCGCGACCGGAGGATCCGGGACGCGCTCGAGTTCATGGGGCTCTCGGCGGTCGCCGACGAGCTGGTCAAGAACTACTCGGGCGGAATGATCCGACGCCTCGAGATCGCCCAGACCCTGATGCACCGACCCAAGGTGCTGTTCATGGACGAGCCGACGGTCGGCCTGGACCCGCTCGCCCGGGACGCGGTCTGGGAACAGATCGGGCGACTGACCGAACACTTCGGCACCTCGGTGGTCCTGACCACGCACTACATGGAGGAGGCCGAACGGCTCTGCGAACGCCTCGCGATCCTCCACCGAGGCCGGATGGTCGCGCTCGGCACACCCGCGGAACTCAAGGCGAGCCTCGGCCGCGCGGGCGCCACGTTGGAGGAGGTCTTCGCCCACTACGCCGGAACGGAGATCGAGACGACCGGCAGCTATCGGGAGACCGGGAGGACGCGACGTGTCGCTGTCCGCCTCGAGTGAGGTCGGCCCGGCGCCGGGATCCTCCGGCGTCCTCGACGCGATCGAAGGCGCGATCGGCCAGACGGCCGCGATCGTCGGTCATGAGGCCCGCAAGCTGTCGCACGACCCCTCCGAGCTCCTGCTCCGCGCGGTCCAGCCGGCGCTCTGGCTCGTCGTATTCGGGAGCGTCTTCACCTCGATCCACGCGATCCCGACCGGGTCGTACTCGTACCTCCAGTTCCTGACCCCGGGGATCCTGGCCCAGAGCGTCCTGTTCATCGCGATCTTCTACGGGATCGC
>JASHWW010000155.1 GCA_030043855.1 Thermoplasmata archaeon | reverse complement strand
TTAGCGCTTCGCGGAGACGACCGCGCTCCCTTATGCGGCGTCGTCGCTCGCCGCACGTCAGCGATGCTGGTGGACGGCGCGATCCTGGACGCCGACGGGCCCCGGCCGGCGTACGTCCGGTTCCGGCACGGCCGCGTCGTCGAGGTCGGCGCCCGAGGTACCGATTCGACGCGCGGTCGGGTCCGGCGGATCCGGGGGATCGTGATCCCGTCGCCGGTCAATGCCCACACGCATCTCGGGGACGCGGTGTCGGTCCGCGAGCCGCCCCCTGGTCCGGTCTCCCAGCTCGTGATGCCGCCCCACGGCTACAAATTCCGGTTGCTCGCGACCAGTTCCCCGGCGGCGAAGATCGCGGGGATCCGGCGCGCCCTCCACCGGATGGAACGGGACGGCGTCGCCGCCGTCGTCGACTTTCGAGAAGAGGGGCGTCCGGGCGTCGAACTGCTCCGACGGGCCGCCCGGGGGTCCCGGGTCCGCGTGGTCGCGCTCGGGCGACCCGTCGCTCGACCGGTGGACGCGGAGGAGCTCCGCTCGCTGCTGGACGTGGCGGACGGTATTGGGCTGTCGAGCGCGCGCGACGAAGAAGAATCGACGCGTCGTCGGATCGCCCGCGCCTGCCGGGCGCGGGGGAAGCGGTTCGGGCTCCACGCCAGCGAGGCGGTCCGGGAGTCGCCCGACCGATACCTCGATCCCCGCCCCGACCTTCTGATCCATCTCGCGAAGGCGACGCCCGAGGATCTCGCCCGGGTGCGCGAGGCCGGAGTGACCGTCGCGGTCTGCCCTCGGTCGAATGCCCTCTTCGGTCGCCAGCCGGACCTCGCGACGATGGAGCGTCTCGGGATCCGTCTCTTGCTCGGCACGGACAACGCGATGTTCCACGCCCCGTCGATCTGGCGCGAGCTCGAGTTTGCCTACGTCGGGACCCGGTTGCGGAAGCGCCCGGTCTCGGCCCGGTACCTGGCCCGGGCCGCCCTGGTCGAGCCGTGGCGGTGGTTGGGGACCGCCGGCGCGGCCCGGATCGCCGCGGAGTCCCCGGCGGTCCCGCTCGTGCTCCGGCTCCCGCCCGACGACCCGGAGTACCAGGTCGTGACGCGGGTGACCGAACATCTTATTGTCCGGCCCGGGCCGGTGCCGCGGAGGGGAACCTCGTGAAGATCGACGAGCTGTTCGCCCTCCTGAAACGCCGCGGGATTCTCTGGCCGTCGGCCGAGATCTACGGTGGGGCGCAGGGTCTCTACGACTACGGCCCGCTCGGTACGGCGCTCAAGCGACGGCTCGAGGACGCGTGGGCGGCCTGGTTCGTCGGACTCTCGCACGACTACTATCAGATCCAGCCGTCGGAACTGCTCCCCGAGGCCGTGGTGCGGGCGTCCGGCCACCTGGAGAATTTCACCGACCCCGAGATCGTCTGCGAGTCGTGCCACGCCGCGTTCCGGGCGGAGACCGTGGTCGAGAAGGTGCGTCCCGAGGGGGTGGACGGCCTGGGCGTCGAGCAGATCCGCGAGATCGTTCGCGCGAACCAGCTCCGGTGCCCGAACTGCGGGTCGAAGGAGCTCACCGTTCCGGAGCCGTTCCACCTGATGTTCGGCGTCGACTTCGGCGTCACCGGAAAGGAGCGCGCGTACCTCGCTCCCGAGACCGCGCAGGGAAGCTACCTCGCCTTCGCCCGGATGTGGGACGTTGGGCGACACGCGCTGCCGCTCGGGATCGGGGTCGTCGGGAAGGCGTACCGGAACGAGATCGCGCCCCGGCAGGTCCTGTTCCGGATGCGCGCCTTCACCCAGGCGGAGCTGCAGATCTTCTTCGACCCGAGCGATTTCCGGGTCCCGTTCGAACGGGTCGCGGACGAGGCGGTGCCGGTCCTCCGCGTCGATCAACGGACCGCGGGCGAGGAACGACCGGTTCTCGTGACGGCCCGGGATCTCGTCGGCTCGGGCGGGCTCCCCGAATTCTACGTCTATCACATGGTCCACCAGTACCGCTTCCTCCGCGACGTGCTCGGCTACCCGGCCGATCGGATTCGGTACTTCGAGAAGTCCGACCAGGAACGGGCCTTCTACAACCGGATCCAGTTCGACGCCGAGCTGAGGCTCGACAGCCTCGGCGGCTACAAGGAGATCGGGGCCGTCCACTATCGGGGCGACTACGACCTCTCGCGCCACCGCGACGGTTCGGGGAAGGACCTGGCGGTGACGCCGACCGGGCGCGCTTCGCTCGTGCCCCACGTGCTCGAGCTGACGTTCGGCGTGGACCGGAACCTCTGGGCGCTCGCCGACGTCCACCTGGGGGCCGATGGCGATCGCACGGTCTGGAAGCTCCCGTCCTACCTCGCGCCGACCGCCGTGGGCGTCTTTCCGCTGATCCCGAAGGCGCACGCGGAATTCGCCCGGACGCTCGCCGACACCCTGGCGGCCGAGGGGATCCCCGTGCAGTTCGACGACACGGGCACGATCGGGAAGCGGTACGCGCGCTCCGACGAGGCGGGGATCCCGTTCTGCGTAACGGTCGACGGAGGCACGGTGGGCGACGGGCCGGAGCACGACACGGTCACGCTCCGCGTCCGGGACACGCGGGCGCAGGAGCGGATCCCGAGCGCCGCGCTCGCCGCGCGGATCGGCCCGGCCCTGCGGCTGCCGCGGCCCCGACGCGACTGACGCGACCCCGCCCGCACGCCGTGCACGGGCTCCGTACGGGAACCGCTATATCGGTCGGCCCCGTACTCGGCACCCGATGGCGACCGGTGGTGGGACTCCTCCCGAACCGGCGCCCCGGGCGACCCCTCTGGCGGCGCGACAGTCCCGCTGGATGGGCCAGCAGTACGCCGACATCACGAAGCTGCGGGAGATGGCCGCGCGCCACGACCGTGCCGCCGCCCGGGCCCAGCAGCGGGCGTCCCGGCTCAACACGCGGATCGAGAAGCTTCGGCACCAGGCGACCGTACTCCGGGAGAAGAGCCAGAAGGTCCTCGCCCAGATCCCCGAGATCGAGCAGCAGATCAAGCAGCACTCCCGGGACATCGATGCCGCCACGGGGAAGTCGCCGGGCACCCCGGTCTCCTCGGACGTCACCAGCTTGCACTACCGGGTCCGCAAGCTGCAGCAGAAGATCGTCGACCGGCAGCAGAAGTCGCGCAGCCTGGAGCTGCGGGCCGCCACGAAGACGCAGAAGACCGCCGAACTCAAGGTGAAGGTCGATCGGTACACGGAAACTGCCCGGCTCCAGGAGCAGGAGGCGGCGCAGTTCCGGCAGCGCGCCGACCGTCTCCAGCTGGTCTCGGAGCAGGACGTCGCCGCGCACCTGGAGTCGACCGCGCCCCCGTCCTCGGAGCCTCCGCCGCATCCGCCATGAAACTGATCGTCACCGCCGGGATGCCGGGCTCCGGCAAGGACGAGCTGATCGAGGTCGCGCACTCCCTCGGGCTCGCGACCCTCAAGATGGGCGACCTCGTCCGCGACGAGACCCGTCGCCGAGGCCTGCAAGTTACCAACGCGAACGTGGCGCGGGTGGCGAGCGAGGAGCGCGACAAGCACGGCCCGGCCGTCTGGGCGCAGCGCGCGCTCCCGAAGCTCACCGAGACCCGTATGCTGGTCGACGGTTGCCGGTCCGACGCCGAGGTCTCGGTCTTCCGGCACAACTTCGGCGACCTGACCGTCCTCGCGATCTTCGCGTCCCCCGAGACCCGGTACGATCGGATGACCAGCCGCGGTCGCCACGACGACGGGGCGAGCCTGCAGGACTTCTACGACCGGGACCGGCGGGAGCTCAAGTGGGGGATCGGCAACGCGCTCGCCCTCGCCGACCGGATGATCGTGAACGAAGGGTCGCTGGACGAGTTCCGGCGCGCGGCCCGGACCGTGCTGGAAGCGATCCTGCGCCGCGACGACGACGACTAGCGGCCGGCCGGCGCCGGCCCGACCAGCTCCGCTCGGACGCCGTCGAACCGCTCCCGATCGACGACGACCGCGACGCGGCCCCGGCCCTGGGCCAGACGGCGGGCCTCCTCGGCCAGGTGATGGTCCTTCGCCCGGGCGTACGCTCGCGAGCCGCGCCCCCCGGCAACCTGCCTGTCCCAGGCGAGGGCGTACGCGTCGGGCGTCGGGGGGGTCGGCGGCGAGCGTCCGACCTTCCGCTCGGCGACGGTCCGCCGGACGAGCTCGACGTACCCGATGTTCTGCGTGAACAGGTTCGCCGCCTCCTCCTCGTCGGGGTCCAGCGGCGCCACGGGGACGCCGTTCGCCTGCCCCCACCCGACGACCTCGACGAACGACGGATTGGGGACGCGCACCTCGCCGAATCGGACGAGGCCCCGGACCTCGTTGGTCTCGTTGCCGGTCAGCGGGACCACGGGCTCGGCGTCGGCGAGGACGAAGTAGTCGACGAACCCCCGCAGGTCCTCGGCCGAGACGCCGAGGCCGACGGCGTCGGGCCGGAAGGCGGCGAGCCCGTCCAGCACGGGACGGACCTCGGCGACCAGGCCGCGCACGGGGGCCAGGAGCAGGACGTCGGCGCCGGCGACGACGCGGGCCGAGATCACGAGCCTTCGCGCTCCGAGATGTCCTCGAGGAGCTCCTCGGGGTCGCGGTGGCGGCGGAGCTCGCGGACGGAGAGGAGCGGCATCCCGCCGATGGACGTCCGGTGGCCCGATTCGCGCACGACGAACATCGCGTGGCCTTCCGCCACGCGGGCGATCGATTGGAGGACCTCCGCCCGGTGGAGCGCGGTCCGCAGGCTCCCGACCGCGGCGAGCAACACGTCGGGCGTCCGGGCGACCGCGTCGAACGGTGCCCGTACCGTGACCGTCACCTCGAGCCCCATGCCATCGAGCTGGCGGAGGACCCCGTCGCGCAGCGGATCGCCGGTCGGGGGGAG
>JASHWW010000154.1 GCA_030043855.1 Thermoplasmata archaeon | reverse complement strand
CCCGCGACCATGTAGACGCGGCGGCCCTTCGATGTCGGCGTGAGTCGGGGCGGCGTTCGCTTCGCGGTCTGGGAGCGCGCGGGCTTGGACCGGGCCGGCATCGGAAATTCCTCGCGCGGCCAATCGGGTCCGGTTCTTAAGGACGAACGCCCCGCGCGCGGAATCGTTTTGCGCGAGGGCACGTTCGCCGCCCCGTGCCCCGCATCGCACCGAAGCAGGACTTCCTCTCCGTGGCCGACCTCGCCGAGGAGATCCCGGCCCTTCTCGCCCGCGCCGATCGACTCAAGCGCGACCGGGCGCGCGGGATCCTCCCTCCGACGTTGCGGGGTCGGAACCTCGGGCTGATCTTCGAGAAGCCGTCGACCCGGACGCGCACCTCCTTCGAGGTGGCGATGAACGACCTCGGGGGGCACGCGCTGTACTTCTCCGCCAAGGACCTTCAGCTCGGCCGCGGCGAGACGATCGGAGACACTGCGCGGGTCCTGTCCCGGTACCTGGACGGCATCGCGTACCGGGCGTTCCGACACGCCGACGTCGTGGCTCTCGCCGCCGGCGCCTCGATCCCGGTGATCAACGCCCTGGACGACCTCGAACATCCGTGCCAGATCCTCGCGGACCTGCTGACGATGCGCGAGCGGTGGGGCGGTCGATTCCGCGGGAAGCGGCTCGCCTGGATCGGCGACGGCAACAACGTCCTCCACTCCCTCCTGTTGGGTGCCGCGATCGTGGGCCTCGACCTCGCGGTCGCGACGCCGCCACGTTACGCTCCCCAGCCGGATGTGGTCGCGCGCGCCCGGCAGTTCGCGCGCGCGACCCGCTCCACGCTCACTTTCGGCACCGATCCGTCGGAGGCGGCGCGCGGAGCCGACGCCCTCTACACCGACGTCTGGGTGTCGATGGGCGACGAGGCCGAGCAGGCCGCCCGCGAAACCGCGTTCCAGGGGTACCAGATCAACGATGCCCTCCTCGCCCGAGCGCAGTCGGACGCCTTCGTCCTCCACGACCTCCCCGCGCATCGAGGCCAAGAGATCACGGACGCCGTACTGGACGGACCTCGGTCGGCCGCGTGGGACCAGGCGGAGAACCGCCTCCACGCGCAGAAGGCGCTGCTCGAGCGGCTGCTCGCCCGTCGATCCCGGGGCCGCTGACCCACGGACGTCGGACCGTCAGGGGGCCGAATCGGGATCCGCCCGCAGGCGGACCTTGAGGAGATGCTCGATCTTTCGGACGAGGGCGTCCGGTGGGTGCATCCCTCCCGACTCGATCCGGAGGACGACCGATTTCTTCTCGTTCAGCTTCTTCGCCAGGTCCTCGGGCGTCCACGCCAGGGCTTCCCGCGCCACGCGCACGCGACGCCCCCAGTCGGGCGCGAGCTCGAGCTCCCCGATCTCCGTGTAGAGGTCCCGCTCCTCCATGCGACGCGGGGCGCCGGCGGGTCGGGTGGCGGCAAGCACCGAACGCGGCCGTCCGCCGCCGCCCGACGGCGGGGCGACCGGGGGCGGGTCGACGATCTGGCCGAATCGCGAGCAGTCGGCGCACAACCGAAGCACGGTTCCCTCGACGCGGACCCGGCTCGTGACCTCGACGTCCTTCCCGCACATTTCGCAGAGCATGGTTTCTCCTCAGGTAGCGTGCCGCGTGCGGCGTCGGGCTTCCATCCGCTCCCGGCCCGCGGCGAACCGGGCGTGCTCTTCCGGCGTCTCCAGCGCAAGGGGCGGGACCGGGACCGGTCGTCCGTCCGACCCGACCGCGACCATCGTCACGTACGCCTGCGCGACCGGATGCGGCGGCGTTCCCGACAATCCCTCGGCCCGGACCTGCACCCAGACCTCCATCGACGATCGGCCGACCCACGTGAGCGTTGCATCGAAGTCGACGACATCGCTGACCTGGACCGGCGCGAGGAAATCGACGCGGTCGAAGGAGGCGGTGACGCAGAGCGTCTTGGCGTGCCGGTTCGCCGTGATGAAGGCGACCCGGTCGATCTCCGAGAGGATGACGCCGCCGAAGACGTTCCCCATGAAGTTCGCATCGCTCGGGACCATCAGCCGCACGACCGACGCGCGGCTCTGGCTCACGGTGCAAGCGTTCGAAGTGGACACGGGACGGCCCCGGCCTTCGGCGGGGAGGTCCGACCGTCGGTCTCCGTAAAACCGTTTCGCGCCCGGAGGAGGGGCCGCCGGAACGCCGTCGCCGAATCCTCCGGACCCCGGGGTGTTTCATCCACTCCCACGGGCGTTCAAGAGGCGGGTCCGCCTCGGACGTCGGAGGATCGTTCATGGCCGCGAAGAAGCAGCGACGGGGCGCCCCCGCTCCGAAGGCGTCCGCGAACCCGTTCCCGATCAGCGTCGCGGTCGTCGTCTCCGACCGGAAGAAGGCGACCGCGTGGTACACCGAGACCCTGGGCCTGAGCGTCGTCCAGTCGGAGGACCACTGGGTGACGGTCGGGCAACCGGGGCACGAAATGGTGCTCCACCTCTGCCAGACGACGGAGTACGACCCGAACGGAAAGCTCGAGCCCGGAAATTCCGGGATCCTGCTCCACCTGCCGGGAAAGGACTTCGCGGCGACGTGCGCCGGCCTGAAGGCCCGAGGTGTCGAGTTCGCGCAGGAGCCGCGCAAGGACCCGTGGGGTTGGTGGGCGATGGTCCGGGACCCCGACGGGAACGAACACTGCGTGATGCCCGCGGACTGAGGCCGTTCCGGGACGGGGTCGGTCCCCGACCCCCGTCCCGCCGGCGTCCGGCGGTCCGCCGGCGATTTTCTCGACAATGCCTATATAGGGGTACCTTTTGGCCGCGCCCGGAGCACCGCTCACCATGGCACAGAAGCCCCACCTCAACATCGTCTTCATTGGCCACGTGGACCACGGGAAGTCGACGACCGTCGGACGCCTGCTGCTCGATACCGGCTACATCCGGCAGGAGGAGATCGACAAGTACCGGGCGGAGGCCGAGTCGAAGGGCAAGGCGACGTTCGAGTTCGCCTGGGTCATGGACGACCTCAAGGAGGAGCGCGAGCGCGGGGTCACGATCGACATCGCGCACCGCCGCTTTGACACCCAGAAGTACTACTTCACCATCATCGACGCCCCCGGCCACCGGGACTTCGTCAAGAACATGATCACGGGGACGAGCCAGGCCGACGCGGCCGTGCTCGTCTGCTCGGCGGCGGAAGGGATCCAGGAGCAGACGCGGGAGCACATCTTCCTCTCCCGGACGCTCGGGGTCACGCAGCTGATCTGTGCCGTCAACAAGATGGACCGCCAGGAGGTCAACTACTCCGAGGCGAAGTACAACGAGATCAAGGAGGAGCTGACGAAGCTCCTCAAGAACGTCGGCTTCAAGGTCGCGGAGCAGGTCGTCTTCGTCCCGATCTCGGCGTTCAAGGACGACAACATCAACAAGGCGAGCCCCAACATGGCCTGGTTCAAGGGGCCGACGCTCCTCCAGGCGCTCGACAACCTGAAGGTCCCGGAGAAGCCGACGGACAAGCCGCTGCGGCTCCCGATCCAGGACGTCTACACGATCACGGGGATCGGGACCGTCCCGGTCGGCCGCGTCGAGACGGGGAAGCTCAAGATCGGCGACAAGATCATCTTCCTCCCGAGCGGGAAGTCGGGCGAAGTGAAGTCGATCGAGATGCACCACGAGTCCGTGACGGAGGCGATCCCGGGCGACAACATCGGGTTCAACGTCCGGGGGATCGACAAGAACGACATCCGTCGCGGCGACGTTGCGGGGCCGGTGTCGAACCCGCCGACGGTCGTCGAGAGCTTCATCGCGAACATCCAGGTGCTCAACCACCCGAGCGTGCTCACGGTCGGCTACGCGCCGGTCTTCCACTGCCACACGGCGCAGGTCGCGTGCGAGTTCACCGAGCTCCAGAAGCGCCTCGACCCGAAGACGGGCCAGGTCGCCGAGGAGAACCCCCA
>JASHWW010000153.1 GCA_030043855.1 Thermoplasmata archaeon | reverse complement strand
TCACGGCCAAGGAGCTGGTCGAGGGGGCGATGCTCGCGTCGAGCCTGGACGAGACGCCCGAGGGACGGTCGATCGTGCGGCTGGCCGCCCGCCAGAACGTCCCGGTGCGCCGGCTCGCCCCCGGGACGTTCCGGGTGCTGCCGTTCACGCCCGAGCGACGGATGAGCGGGCTCGTGCTCGACGACGGCACCGAGGTGTTCAAAGGGTCCCTCTCCGCGATGCAAGCGTACGGCGCGGAGCTGCCGGGCGCCCTGCTCCAGTCCGCGATGCAGTTCTCCCGTCAGGGGATGACCCCACTCGCGGTCGCGGTGAACAAGCGGGTCCTCGGTGTGGTCGTGCTGAAGGACGTCGTGAAGCCCGGGATCAAGGACCGGATCCACGAGCTGCGGCTGATGGGGATCCGCACGATCATGTGCACCGGCGACAACCGCGTCACGGCGGCCGCGATCGCGAAGGAGAGCGGCGTCGACGACTTCATCGCCGAAGCGAAGCCCGAGACGAAGCTCGAGGTGATCCAGCGCGAGAAGAGCGAAGGTCGGCTGGTCGCCATGACCGGGGACGGGACGAACGACGCGCCCGCGCTCGCTCGCGCCGACGTCGGGCTGGCGATGAACTCGGGGACGAGCGCCGCGAAGGAGGCGGGCAACATGGTCGACCTCGACAACGACCCGACCAAGCTGATCCAGGTCGTCTCGATCGGCAAGCAGCTCCTGATCACCCGCGGGGCCCTCACCACCTTCTCGATCACGAACGACGTCGCGAAGTACTTCGCCATCATCCCGGCGATCTTCGTCGCCGCCAGCCTCCCGGGCGTCGCCGCGCTCAACGTCCTCGGACTGACGGACCCGTACCTCGCCGTCCTGGCCGCGCTGCTGTTCAACGCGTTGATCATCCCGATCCTGATCCCGCTCGCGCTGGTCGGCGTGCCGTTCCGACCCCGGAGCGCCATCGACCTGCTCCGCCGCAACCTCCTCACGTACGGGCTGGGCGGGCTCGTCAGCGCGTTCGTCGGGATCTGGCTCTGCTACTACTTCCTCGACTGGTCCCTCGCCGTCCCGATGTTCCACGCCTGGTCGCTCGCGATCGCCCGCGTGCTCCCGCTCGGAGGCCGATGAGCGCCCCGAGCGCGTCTCCCGCCCCCCGGACCGGTCCCCGGGCGGAACCGCCGGACGCCCACTCGCTGGGCGGTCACGTCCGCGCGACGGCCGTCCTGCTCGTCCTGACCTTGCTGCTCTCCGGATTCGTCTATCCCCTCTTCGTGACGGCGGTCGCCCAGGCGGTCGACCCGTACGCCGCCAACGGGTCGTTGCTGACCTACCCGAACGGGACGGTCGCGGGGTCGGCGCTCGTCGCCCAGAACCTGAGCGCTCCGTACCTCTTCTGGGAGCGGCCGTCCCTCACCGATTGGAACACGACGCTCGGGGCCGACACCCCGCCGGGGCCGACCGATCCGGCCCTCCAGGCCCTCTTGAACGAAACGTTGCAGTACATGCGCGAAGATGGGGGGTTCGCCGTGAACGCGACGTTGCCGATCTGGTGGGTCGCCCCGTCGGCCTCCGACATCGACCCGGACCTCGTTCCCCAGGCCGTGCTCGTGCAGGTGCCGCGGGTCGCCAACGCGACGAACCTGACGATCCCGTTCCTGCAGAACCTGGTCAATCAGCATATCGTGCAGCCGATCCTGCCGGATCTCGGAACCGCGTACGTCGACGTGCTCGAGCTCGACCTCGCGCTCCTGCCGCTCATCGGGAAGTGACCATGTACAAGCAGATCCTCGTCCCCGTCCAGGAGCCGTCCGAGGTCGAGCCGCTCGTCCGCTTCGCGGCGCAGCTCCTCGACACGGACGGCGTCATCCGGGTCCTCCACATCATCCGCAGCTCGACGCTCCCCGAAGTGACGCGCGAGTGGCGGGCGTCGGTCGACCTGGTCGTCCCGGCCCACGAGGCGGCGGCCGCGCTCGACGTCCGCGTCGAGCCCGAGGTCCGTGCCTCGACCGACATCCCGGGCGAGATCCTCGAGACCGCCGAGTCGCAGGGCGTCGATGCGATCCTCCTGACGCTCCGCGGCAGCCCGCGGAGCCGCAACCCCCTGGTCGGGCACACCGCCAGCGGGATCCTGCAGCACGCCAGCGCGAACGTCCTGGTCGTCAACCGGCTCGCTCTCGCGGGCAACGACATCCCGCGCATCCTCGTCGCCACGTTCCGCTCCGAACCGCCGGCCCGGACGATGGCCCTGGCCGAGGAGCTCTCGGTCCGCCACGCGGGGGTCCCGGTCACGGCCCTCAGCCTCGGGGCGGCCGAGGAGAACCTGGGACCGGTGGCGCAGGCCGGGACGAGCGTGCGCGGCGTCCCGATGACCGTGAAGCACTCGTTCTTCGCCGCGTCCCTCCTGGGCCGTCGGCGCCGGCTCCCCGAGGTGATCCTCCGGGCGGCGGGCCGGGAGCGGTTCGGGCTCCTGATCGTCGGCGAGGAGGAGGATCGGACCCGCGGCAACCTCCTGACCCGGCGCTTCCTCGAGGAACTGTTCCGCAACGCCCCGTGCCCGGTCCTCGCGATCCGGGACTAGGGGGACCGGTGGGCGAGCTCGCGTTCGTCGGCCTCGGGCTCGGCGACGAGCGGGGACTCTCGGCCGTCGCGTGGGACGCGATCGCGGGCGCGGGCGACGTGTTCGCGGAGGAGTACACGGCGGTGGCCCCCGGCGGCACCCTCGACCGGATCGGTGCGCGGCGGGGACGGCCCGTCGTCCGGCTGGGACGCGCGGAGGTCGAGGCCGAGCGGGTCGTGCTCGAGGCCCTCGGCCGGTCGGACCGGGTCGCGCTGCTCGTCGTCGGCGACCCGTTCGCCGCCACGACGCACGTCGCCCTCCGGCTCGCGGTCGAGCGGGCGGGGCACACCTGGCGCTACCTGCCGGCGGCGAGCATTCTCACGGCGGCGGTCGGATTCCTCGGGCTCCAGCCGTACCGCCTCGGCCGCCCGGTCTCGCTGCCGTTCCCGGCCCCGGGGTTCGAACCGAGGTCGCCGCTGGACCGGATCCGCGAGAATCGCGAACGGAACCTGCACACCCTCGTCCTGCTCGACCTGCGGCCGGAGGAGGGACGGTTCCTCACCGCCATCGAAGGGATCGCGATCCTCCGGGAGCGGGACCCGGAGGGGATCGTGGTGGCCGAGGAGACCCCGATCGCCGTGGCCGCCCGGGTCGGGCGAGACGACGCGGCCGGGTACTTCGGACCGGTGCGGGTCCTCCGCTCCGTGGACTTCGGAGCCCCGATGCACGCGATCGTGGTCCCCGCGCCGGACCTCCACTTCGAGGAGGCGGCGGCGCTCGAGCGGTTCCGCCGCGCGTGACTCCCTACCCGACCGGCGTCGGGCCGGAGGGGCCCCGCGGGGCGAGGGCGTCCACGAACTGGCGGATCCGGAACGGCCGCAGGAGGACGACGTCGGGGCCGGCGAGCCCTTCGGCGGGGGCCGGCGGAGGGCGGGAGGCGGGCGCGACCAAGATGATCCGGAGCTCGGGGACGAGGGACCGCGCCTCGGCGATCAGCGCCCCGGAGCTCCCCTCGGCGAGGCTGACGTCGGCGACCAGGAGACCCGGCTGGTGGTCGCGGAGGAGCTCGAGCGCTTCGGTGGCGCCGGACGCCTCGCCGTCCACCCGGAAGTGATGCAGACGCAGCAAGCCACGGAGGAGAACGCGTGTCTCCTCGTCGCCCGCGACGACGACCGCTGACGGTGCCCCGACTGTGCCGACGCTCAGTGTCCCGCCTCCCTCCCGGTGGGAGTCGACCGCTGTCGGGGCGTACGTAGCGCCGTCGGGCTATTTCTGACTACGCTCCGGATGGGGGATTTCCGCCCATCGGTTCCCCCCAGTGCGCGACCCCCGCCGCGAGGAGGAGGCGGTCGAGCGCCCCGTGGTACTCCGCGGCGGAGGCGGTCAGGAGGTCCCGCGCCCGGGCGGCGAGCGCCTGGCCGAACTCCTGCTCGGTCGGCGAGAACTGCCAGGCGTGCGCCGCCCCGCGGCCCAGCGCGGCAAGGAAGCCGAAGGCGATCCCCCGTTCCTTCCCTTCGCGCGGGAGCGTCTGCAGGATCGTCCGCTCGGCGCCGCCCTCCCGCTGCGTCCGGTAGATGCGCGCGACCCGGTCGGCCCACTCGGCCTCGCGGACCAGGCGCTGGTAGCGCGGGAGCGCGTCCAGGACCTCCTGCTCCTCGGTCCGCCGCTGGGCGCGCTTCAGGATCTCGGCGACGCGGCCGGGCGCGCCGCGTGCCTCCTCGACCAACCTCCGGGCCTCGGCGGGATCGTGAACGATCGCCCCGACGATCTCCTCGGCGTGGTCCGCCCAGAGCCGTTCGAGAGCCCGGCTCGCGGTCGGTTCGTCCACTTCGAAGTACCCGTCCCAGCCCTGGAAGACCCGCTCCAGCGCCCGGCGTTCGGCCGGGGTCGGACGGAGCGCGTCGAGGAACGCGGCGAGCCGTCCGCCGTAGCAGACCCCGCCCGCGACGTACGTCGGTCCCCCGGGGCGCTCGATGCGGGGCCGGAGTTCCGCGACGTAGTCGTCGAGGAGCCGCGCATCGTCCAGCCGCCCGAGCATGTACCCCTTCTCCAGGGACCGCGGGAGCTCGGGGAGGCGCGCGTGGACGCAGTCGGGGCCGGCCGTACACTTGACGTTCAGCTCGGCGCCCACCGGGAACTCCGCCGTCGGGTCCGGCACCGCGACCCCGTCCGAGAGGCTGGAGAGCAGGTGCCGGTCGCTCTTCGTGCACTTGCGACAGACCCGGAACGACGTGCCGGCGCCCGGCCATCCGACCTCCAGGAACGGTCGCGG
>JASHWW010000152.1 GCA_030043855.1 Thermoplasmata archaeon | reverse complement strand
CCGTCGATCGTGCGGCCCTCGAGCGCGCCGACCTTGCCCCCCAGCATCTCGAGGACGTGGGCGACCGTCATGCGCGACGGGATCGCGTGCGGGTTGATCAGCAGGTCCGGCGTGATGCCGTCCCGCGTGAACGGCAGGTTCTCCTGCGGGACCAGGAGGCCGATGACCCCCTTCTGCCCGTGCCGGCTCGCGAACTTGTCGCCGAGCTCGGGGACCCGCTGGTTGCGGACCTTCACCTTGACGAGCTTCGAGATGTTCTCGCCCTCGGTGAGGATCACGTTGTCGACCCAGCCGGACTCTCCGAACCGGACCGTGACGCTCGTCTCGCGGCGCTTCTGGGGCGTCAGCAGGTCGGTCTTCTCCTCGAGGAACCGGGGCGGGCTCGTCTTGCCGACCAGCACGTCGCCCTCGGCGACCTCGAGCTCCGGGAAGATCAGGCCGTCCTCCCCGAGGTTCCGGTAGGCGGTGTCGACGCGGGCGCCCGCGACGTCCGGCCGCGGGATCTCGAACCGGTCCTCCTGCCCGCCGGGGTACTTGCGCTCCTCCCCGCGGTACGTCCGGAAGAACGACGAGCGGCCGAGGCCGCGGTCGATCGCGCCCTTCGAGAAGACGAGGGCGTCCTGCATGTTGTACCCCTCGTACGAGAGGACCGCGACCACGAAGTTCTGGCCGGCGGGCCGCTCGGTGAAGTGGACGTAGCGCATCGTCTGCGTCTGCAGCAACGGCGCCTGCGGGTAGTGCAGCAGGTGGCCGCACGTGTCGGGACGGCGCCGGTAGTTGACCGACTCGACGCCGAGCGCCTGCTTCGCCATCCCCGACCCCATCGTGTTCCGCGGGGCGGAGTTGTGCTCGGGGTACGGGATCAGGCCCGTGCAGACGCCGAGCATCAGGTTCGGGTCGATCTCGAGGTGGCTGTTCCGGTCGCCGACGAGGTTCGCGGTCGGGAACTCCGTCTTGCAGAAACCGCACTCGATGAGGGCCTGCTCGCGGCGGTCGCCCATCGACATCCAGCGGATGTCGCTCCGGCTGAGCGCCTTCGTGCAGTTCGGGCAACGGTCGGGCGGGACGAACGGCTCGAGCGCGATGAGGGCGTCCTCCTCCTCCTCGGCGTCGACCCACTCGATCTTCCCCTGGCGGATCAGGTCGGAGAAGGCGAGCGTGCCGCGGGCGAGCTCGTCCAGGTCGGAGCGGGAGACCCGCGGGACCCCGCCCTTGACGACGATGAGCGGCCGGCGGAGCCGGCCCGAGTCGCAGTGGACGATGACCTCGTTCATCTCGTCGTCGTAGCGGACGTTGATCTCGTAGGTCTTGTCGGCGAGCGTCGGGGAGAGCGTCCCCGTCCGGCGTCGCTCGCGGATCTCCTTCACGAGCTCGAGCGGCTGCGAGTGCAGCCCGACGAGGTTCCCGTTGACGTAGACCCGCGCGGCCCGCTTCCCCTTCGGGGCGGCCGCCTCCTGGAAGACCTCGGGCCCAATCTCGCGGGTGTTCAGGTCGCGCAGGATGAGCGTGACCTCCTCCTCGTCGGCCCCTTCGGAGACGTCGACGCAGAGGGCGTAGTTCTTGACGAGGCCGCAGTTCTGCCCTTCGGGCGTCTCGTTCGGGCAGAGCCGACCCCACTGGGTCGGGTGCAGGTCGCGCGCCTCGAAGTGCGGCTGACTGCGCGTGAGCGGGCTCGTCACCCGGCGCAGGTGGCTGATCGTCGACATATGGCTGGTCCGGTCGAGCACCTGGCTCACCCCGGCCCGGCCGCCGACCCAGTTCCCCGTCGCGAGCGCGTGGACGAGCCGCTGCGTCAGAAGATCCGGCCGGATCGCGCTCGCGATCCGCAGGTCCTTCTTCCGCGCGAACGACCGCTCGAGCTGGTATTTGAGGTCCTTCAGCAGCAGCGAGAAGGCGACCCGGAACAGGTCCTCCATCAGGTCGCCGGCGAGCTTGAGGCGCTTGTTCGCGTAGTGGTCCTTGTCGTCCTCGCCCCGGACCTTGAGGTGGAGCTCGAGGACCGTACGGGCCATCCGCGCGAGGTAGAGGGCCTTCTTCAGCCGGTCCTGCTTCGTGTCGCCCAGGTGGGGCAGGAGCGACCGGTCGAGGATCCCGTCGACCTTCCGCTGCCGGTACTCCTTCGCCTGGCCGGTCGCGAACTTCTTCTCGAGGAAGATGAGCGCGTCCTCCGTGGTGAGGACGCCCTCGGGCGGGTAGAGCTTCTTCGAGAGGCACTCCTCCAAATTGACGTTCAGGAGGTGCTTCATCGTCTGGACGAACGGCTCGTCCAGCGGGAGCAGCTCGCCGAGGACCGCCTGGAAGATCTCCTCGTCGTTCTTCATCCCGAGCGCGCGCATCAGGATCACGAGCGGGATCTGTCCGCTCGCGGTCGGGACGGAGACCTGTAGGACGCCGTCCTTCTTCTTCTCGACGACGGTGAGCGACCGGTAGCCGCCGCGCTGGCTGAACACCTTCGCGCTCTCGATCGGCGTGCCGTACCGCTCGTTGTACTCGGCGAAGATCCGATTCGGGGCGAGGTCCTCGAGGCTGATGATGACCCGCTCCGTGCCGCCGATGATGCAGTACCCGCCGGGGTCGAGCGGGTCCTCGCCGTACTCGACCAGCTTCGCCCGGTACTCGTCGTCGGACAGCCAGATCTGGTCGTCCTCGGTGATCTTGTACCGGTTCAGGTTGCACGGGCGGCTCTTGACCATGATCGGGAGGTCGCCGATGTGGACGTCCTCCGGCGCGCGCTCGACGCCGTTCTCGACGACGGTGACCTTGAGGTAGATCGGCGCCTGGTACGTCAGGTTCCGCAGCCGCGCCTCCATCGGCGTCAGCGTCGGCTTCGACCCGACCGGCTCCTTCACGAAGGGCGCGCCGATGAAGATCGTCGGCTCCGCGGACGGGTTGACGTTCCCGCGGGCGTCGCGCCGCCGGCCGACGCGCACGTAGATCGAGCTCTTCGTCTTCTGCACGTCGAGGCGGATCACGCCCCGCTCCGTCGACTCCTCACTGACGCGCGCCTCGTCGACGATGCGCTGCATCCGGGAGTTCGGATTGTCCTTCGTCGGCAGGAAGTCGTTGAAGCTCGCCAGGTGGTGGTTGACGATCGACCGCTCCCGGAAGAAGGCGTCCACGATCTCGCGCATGGATTCGTCAGTCGCCTCCCGCGGAGGCCACGATGAGGCGGTACGCGATCGCTTCCCCGGCGGTCGCGCTCGGCCGGCGCACCCGGACCAGGCGGCCGACCAGCGGCTCGCCGGACTCCTTGAGCGCGGCGTACTTCGGATCGGTCTGCAGACCCGGGTCGTTCACGAGGATCTTCGGCAGCCGCTCCCCGGCGGTCTTCAGCTGCTCGAGGACGCGCTTGCTCTCCTCCTCGCCGAGCACCTCGTGGGGCGGAGCGAGGTGGTGGGCCACGAACGGGCGGGGCGTCGGGGCCGGCGCCTTCGCGGACGACTTCGCGCGGGATCGCCGCGCCGGGCTCGGGCTCATGCGCACCTCCGGGGAGTCGGACGGGCCCGGGGGGAGTGCCGGAGCGCCCCCGCGGGGCGGCTCGTTCGAACCCCCGACCACCTGGTTAAAAGCCAGATGCTCTTTTCCGGGCCGCCGGCGACGTCCGACGGCCAACCGAACTGAGCTACGGGCCCGATCCCGCTCCGAACGCCTCGGACGCGGGGGGCGTATTTCAACCTGCTGCGAGCGGTCGTCACGGCAGGCTCTCCAGACTCGAGACGATCGACCAGATCGCGGTCCGGCCGTGCGTCGGAAGGTTCGGGTCGTTCGACAGGTCGTCCAAGAGCGAGATCGCGCCCGCGATCCGGACGTCGAGGGCGACGCGCGGCTTCTCGAGTTCGGCCCGCGCGCTGAGCGCACCGCGCCGGATGTTGCGCGGCACCGAAACGTCGTCCGCCAGCTCGGCGAGCGACGCCACGACCCGCTGCAGGCCCGCGGAGTCCGGCTCGGCGGGGACGGTCGGCATCGGGGGGGCGGCGCCGGGCGCGGGGGTCGACGCCGGGGCGGTCATGCGTGGTGGGTCTCCCCCGCCTCCTTGTAGGCGGTGACGACGAGCAGCGTCTTCGTCTCGCGGATCCCGCGGACCGACGGGAGACGGTGGAGCACGAAGTCCTTCAGTTCCTCGTAGTGCGGGAACCGGACCTTCAGGAAGATGTCGGTGTCGCCGGTGACGAGGAAGACGTCCTCGACCTCGGCGAACTTCGCCACCTCGCTGGCGACGCTGTCCGCCTCCGCCGTCTCGACCTTGAGGGCGATCAGGGCGACGACGTGCTCGTCCCCCCAGACCTTGGTGAACGCGCTTTCCACGGCTCGACTGACCGGCGCCCGACCCGCCGACGGTTTCTCCATGGTGCACCTCCGTACGCGATATCCTCTCGATGACAGCGAATGCCTGGCCCTCTGCCGCGCTAGGTCGCCGGCGCGGACTCGAACTCCTCTTGGAGGTCGTTGACCACTTGATCGATCACATCACCGGCGATCGGACCGCGATACTCGCGGACCCCGCCGGCCTCACTCGACACGCGCGCGAGGAAGTCCCCCGGCCCCCGGAGAAACTCCACGCTACAGATGAACTCCTCCATGCCGGCCGGCCCCCCACCGAGCCGGGGGGCCCGAAAAAGGACTGGTATTTAGGCTTTTGGCAACGGCGAGGAGGCCGGAAACTGCGCGGTTCCGGACCGAACGACGCGAGCCGATCCGAGACCGTCCGACGTTCGCCCCGGGCGCACCGTTATGTGTCCGGTCCCGTACGAACGGCGTGGCCCCGCCCGACGCCGGCTCCGGTGCGCGCGTGCGCGTCGAAGTCCGCGTCGAACTGAAGCCCGGGATCCTCGACGCCGAGGCGGAAAGCATCGAGAAATCGCTGGCCCTTCTCGGGATCGCGGCCGTGACGGGCGTCACCACCGCCCGCGTGTACGACCTCGAGTTCTCGGGAGTCTCCCCGAGCGAGGCGGAGGCGCGGGCCGGTCAGGCGGTCGACCGCCTGCTCGCGAACCCGGTCGTCCACCGGGTCACCGTCCGTCCAATCCCGGCCTGAACCGATGACCGAGTGGGCCCCCGGCGTGGCCGAGGTCCCGTTCCGCGGGCGTTCTCCGGGCGAGCTGGCGGCCGAATCGAACGCCCGCGGACTCGGATTCGATGCCCGGGAGCTGCTCCGACTCCGCGCCTACTTTCAGCGGGAGCGTCGCGAACCGACCGACGTCGAGCTCGCCGGACTCGCCCAGAGCTGGAGCGAGCACTGCAGCTACAAGAGTTCCCGACCGTACCTGAAGCGGGCGTTCGGCGGGCTACATCCGCCCCGCGTGCTCGGCACGGGCGACGCCGGCGTGCTGCGGTTCACCCCGGACCTGTCGTACGCGATCCGGATCGAATCCCACAACCATCCCTCGGCGGTCGAGCCGTACGGGGGCGCGGCGACCGGCATCGGCGGGATCCTGCGGGACATCCTGGCGGTCGGTGGACAGCCGATCGCCCTCTCCGACCCGCTCTTCTTTGGACCTCTCGACCTCGACCCAACGGCGCTGCCGGAGGGGGTCAAGAGCCCGCGGTATCTCGCGGAGGGCGTCATCGCCGGCATCCGGGATTACGGCAACCGCGTCGGCGTGCCGACGGTCTCGGGGGGCGTCTACTTCGACCCATCCTACGTCGTCAACCCGCTCGTGAACGTCGGATGCGTTGGGATCCTTCCGCGGCGTCGGCTCCGCCCGAACCGGGCCCGGGCGCGAGGCGATCGACTGGTGCTCGCCGGCGGCCGTACCGGGCGGGACGGGATCGGCGGCGTCGCGTTCGCCTCGCGCGAGTTGACGGATCGGAGCGAGAGCGAGTCGCGTGGGGCCGTGCAGCTCGGGAATCCGATCATGAAGGAGCCGCTCATCCACGCGTGTCTCGAGGCGTACGATCGCGATCTCGTCCAGGGCGTGAAGGACCTCGGCGGCGGCGGCCTGGCCTCCGCCTCCGGCGAGCTGGTCCACGCAGCGGGCCTCGGCTCGCGGATCGACCTCGATCGGGTCCCGTTGCGGGAGGAGGGGCTCCTCCCGTGGGAGGTCTGGATCTCCGAGTCGCAGGAGCGGATGCTGTTCGACGTGCGGCCGGGGGACGTTCCGGCCGTGCTCCGGATCTTCCAGCAGCACGACGTCCCGGCGACGGAGATCGGCGAGGTCACCGCTGGGCCGTTCGAAACGCTCGAGTGGGCCGGTCGCCCGGCGGCGCATCTGCGAGTCGGATTCCGCATCGAAGCCCCGCCGGCGCGCCGACCGCGCCGCCTCCGGCCGCGTCGGTGGCGCGGCGCGCCGCGACTTCCGGACGACGGGATCGTCGCGCTGGCGGAGGAGATGATCCTCGCCCCCGACTCCGTCAGTCGGGAGGGTCTGCTCCGCGTCTACGACCACGAGGTGCAGGGCCGCACCGTCGTCAAACCGCTCCAGGGGCGCGTCGTTTCCCCGTCGCACGGCGACGCGGCCGTCCTCCGCCCGCGCGCGCACGACCGGTCGGGGCTCGCGGTCACGACCGCGGCCCAGCCGTGGGCGTGCCACGACGATCCTCGTCGGGGGGCAGAGCTCGTCGTGGAAGAGGCGGCGCGGAGCCTCTACGCGGTCGGCGCACGCCCCGACGCGTTCACGAACTGCCTGAACTTCGGAAATCCCGAGGACCCGCATGTCCTCGGAGATTTCTCGGCCGTGACGGCCGGGCTCGGGGCGGCCGCCCGGATCCTCGGCTTCGCGGTGCCCTCCGGAAACGTCAGCCTCTACAACGGCGGACTGGGCGCCGAGATCCCTCCGACCCCGGTTCTGCTCGCGACCGGGATCGTGCCCGATCTCTCCCGGGCGGCCACCATCGACTGGAAGGAGGTCGGCAACCCCCTCTACCTGCTCGGCCGTTCGGCGCCGGAGCTGGGCGGATCGCTCTGGGCCCGACGGCACGGGGAGTCCCTGCTCCGCGTCCCCCGACCGGACCCGGCGGGATTGCGCGCGATCGGAGAGACGCTTCTCCGCGCCCACGCGGCGGGCGAGGTGCGGGCCGCGCACGACGTCTCCGACGGGGGGCTCGCGGTCGCGCTGGCCGAGATGGGATTCGGCGGGGGACTGGGAGCCACGATCGACCTCGACCGGACCGGGCTCGACGGGCCGGCCCTCGCGCTCGTGGCCGAAGGGAGGTCCCGGATCGTCGTGGAGGTGGCCCGGCGCCGCGCCGCGCGGTTCGAGGCGCGGTTCCGACGCCTGCCGGCCGTCCGCCTCGGCGACGTCGCGGACGGACCGTTGCGCCTTCGCTGGAAGGGGCGCGACGTCGGCGCTCTCGACCTCCCGGCCCTCTACCCGCGGTGGCGATCCGGGCTCGGGCTGCCGTGAGGCGTTCGTGACGGCGACCGCGCTCGTCTCCGGCGGGAAGGATTCGATCTACGCCGCGTACCTGTGCGAGA
>JASHWW010000151.1 GCA_030043855.1 Thermoplasmata archaeon | reverse complement strand
CCCGACCAGCGTTAATCGGGCCGGCGGTTGGCGACGCGGACGATGCCGCGTCGCAAGGCCGCCCCCTCCCGCGTCGACACCCACCTGCACCTGAGCCGCTGGTGGAACGACCTGCCGCGAACGGGGTACCGACCGGATCTCGACTACACCGTCCGTGGACTGCTCGCCGAGATGGACCGGAACGGAATCGAGTACGGGGTGATCATCCAGCTGCACGAGGCGCCCTCCGTCGCCGAGGGGTTGGACGAGGCGCGCCGCTCGACGTCCGAAGCGAAGGGACGCTTGCTTCCGGTCACCACGGTCGACCCGACCCAGGGTCCGGACGAGGTCCACCACGCCATCGAGCTGTGGGACCGCGACCCGACGATCCGTGGCGTGAAGCTGTACCCGGGGTACCAGTCGTTCTATCCGCACGACCCGCGGGTCGAGCCGATCCTGGAGTTCGCGCACCGCCGCCACCTCCCGGTCCTGATCCATCAGGGAGACACGTTGACCCCGGGGGGTCTCGTGAAGTACGCCCGCCCGATCGAAGTCGACGAGGTCGCGGTCCGGTACCGGGACGTCCCGTTCGTCCTGTGCCACCTCGGAAATCCGTGGGTCCACGAGGCGGCGGAGCTCGTGTACAAGAACGAGAACGTCTACGCCGACACCTCGGGTCTCCTGGCCCACCCGTCGGCGCCGCTGTTCGACCGGATGGTCGCCCAATCGCGACGGGTGGTGGAGCAGGCGATCGTCACGGTCGGCCGGTCGGATCGCTTCCTCTACGGGTCGGACTGGCCCCTCGAGGAATTGCAGGTCGCCGTCGCCCTCATCGAATCGCTCGACCTGCCAGAGGCGGACCGAAGGAAGATCCTGGGCGAGAACGCTCGCCGTCTGTTCCGACTGCCCGAAGGGAAAACGGGCCGGTCCGGGTCGTCTTAAGTCACCCCTCCCTCGAGCGCCCCACCGGCGTCGATCGATGGACGGGGACGAGGCGAAGCGGATCGTCCGCGAGACGAACTACGTCACTTGGCGCCGGCAGGGCGGTTGGGACCCGGTAGTCGTCACCCGGGCCGAAGGGTCCCGGTTCTGGGACGCACAAGGTCGCGAGTACCTCGACTTCTCGTCGCAGTTGATGGCGACGAACCTCGGGCACTCGAACGCGGCCGTCGCGGAGGCGATCGTGCAACAGGCCCGGACCGTCGCCTACGCCGCGCCCGGCTTCGCCACCGAGGCGCGCGCCCGGGCGAGTGCCGCCCTGCTCGAGGTGTTGCCGACCGGATTGAACCGCCTCTTCTTCAGCACCTCGGGGACCGAGGCGAACGAAGCGGCCCTGAAGATCGCGCGGGCGGTCACGCATCGGACGAAGGTCGTTTCTCGGTACCGTTCGTACCACGGGTCGACCGCGGCGTCGATCTCGGTGACCGGGGACTTCCGTCGGCGCCCGATCGAAGGAATCGACCGGGTGCCGGGGACCGTGTTCGCTCCGGACTGCTACTGCTACCGGTGCCCGTTCGGACTTACGTACCCCAGCTGCGGTGTCGCCTGCGCGGAGTACGTCGACTATCAGCTCGAGCGCGAGGGCGACGTCGCGGCGATGATCGTCGAGCCGATCGTCGGAACGAACGGCGTGATCGTCCCGGTGCCGGAGTATCTCCCTCGGATCCGGGCGATCACGAAGGCGCACGACGTCCTGCTGATCGCAGACGAGGTGATGAGCGGATGGGGACGCGTGGGGGAGTGGTTCGCCGTCGACTACTGGGGGGTCCGGCCGGACCTGCTCACGACGGCGAAGGGGATCACGGGGGCCCAAATCCCGCTCGGACTTACCGCAACGACGGCCGCGGTCCACGACGCGTTCCGGAAGACCTACTTCCCCCACGGCCACACGTACGAGGCGCATCCGCTCACGCTCGCACCCGCCACCGCGGCGATCGGGGAGTATCGGCGGCTCGGATTGCTGGAGAAGTCCCGGAAGGACGGCGAGTATCTCCTTGCCCGTCTCCGGGAGATCGCCGAACGTCACCCGTCGGTGGGAGAGGTCCGCGGACTCGGACTGTTCGCCGCGGTGGAGCTGGTGAAGAACCGGCACACGCGCGCTCCGTTCAACACGGAGGAGGACAAGCTGGCCGGGCGCCCGTTGGTCGTCGACCTCGTCACCGGGGCGATGATGGAGGCCGGGGTGTTCTGCGTGGGCTGGGTCTCGCACCTGGTCATCGCCCCGCCACTGATCGTCACGCGCGATGAGCTCGACCGGGGTCTCGCGGCGCTCGACGCCGCGCTGAAGCTCGCCGACGAGAAGGTCGAGCCGGCTGCCCCCGGTGGCTAGAACCACCGGCTCGTGACGACCTTTTTCCGGGTGTAGAAGTCGATCCCGTCCTGGCCGGTGACGTGGAGGTCGCCGTAGAACGACCCCTTCCAGCCGGCGAACGGGAAGTACGCCGCGGGCGCCGGCACCCCGATGTTGACTCCGAGCATCCCCGCCTCGATGCGGTGGGCGAACGTCCGGGCCGCGCCCCCGTCCCGGGTGAAGATCGCCGCGGCGTTCCCGAACCGGGAGCGGTTCGCGATGTCGATCGCGGCGTCGAGCGACGTCGCGCGGATGACGCTGAGGACCGGACCGAAGATCTCCTCCTGGGCGATCGCCATCTCGGGCGTCACCCGGTCGAAGAGCACCGGCGCCACATAGTAACCGTCCGAGTCGGACGGCGCCTGACCGCGGGCTTCGATGCGGGCACCGGCGCGTTCCCCCTCCTCGATCCAACGCAGGATCCGGTCGCGATGCTCCGGCCGGATCACCGGCCCCACGAACGTCCCGGTGCGGTCCCCCGGCCCGACCGCGAGCGCGCGGACGCCCTCGGCCAGCGCGCGCACGAGCCGATCGCCGCCCGGCTCGACCGCGAGCACCACACTGCC
>JASHWW010000150.1 GCA_030043855.1 Thermoplasmata archaeon | reverse complement strand
GATGCCCTGGGTCTCGGCGACGGAACGCGGCTCCTGGAGGTGCCGTCGCACTTCCCCCCCGAGAACCGGCGCTACTTCTACGACCCTACCGTGACGACCCGGTTCGAGGAGTTGCGCGGCGACCCCCGGGCGATCCAGCGACTCGCCGACCGTCTGGTCGAGGTCCTCCAGTCGCTGCCCGTGAAGACGGCCGTCTTCTTCCCGAGCTTCGACCTGCTGCAGAAGGTCCTCGAGGCCGGTCTCCAGTCGCAGCTCCCCGGGAACGTCTTCATCGAGTACGCGCGGGTCCCGATTGGGGACCTCTGGCGGTCGATCGAGGGGTGGAAGAAGGACCCCGAAGGGACCGTGCTCCTGGGGGTGGCGGGCGGCCGCCTCTCGGAAGGGATCGACTACCCCGACGAGGAGTTGGAAGCGGTCGTCCTCGTCGGCATCCCCTACCCGCGCCCGACGGCGAAGCGCGAAGCGCTGCGCCGGTTCCTGGACGCTACGACCGGCCACGGATGGGACTACACGGTCCGAGCCCCCGCGCAGCGGGCGATCCTGCAGGCGTGCGGTCGGATGATCCGCTCGGAGCACGACCGGGGCCTCGCGATCGTCCTCGATCGTCGCGCGACGGAGTTCGCCGACCAGTTGCCGGGACTGGCCCCGATCGGCGACCTCGCCGCCACGACCCAGGCGTTCTACGGGCGGCGCGCGCGGTGGTCCGGGCGGGCGAGTCCCTCGGCCCGGGTCCGGGTGCCCGCGGAGCCCGTCGAGCCCGCCGAGCCGGGCCCAAACCCATAAGAGCCGCTTCGGCCGGTTCGCGCGGCCGTGATCATCTCCCGAACGCCGTTGCGCATCAGCTTCGCGGGCGGGGGGACCGACCTGCCGTCGTACTACCGGGGCCACGGCGGTGGCGCCGTCACGAGCGCGGCGATCGACAAGTACGTCCACGTCCTCGTGAACCGCAAGTTCGATCCGTCGATCCGCGTGGCCTACTCCCGGACGGAGAACGTGGACCGTCTGGAGGACCTCCAGCACGAATTGGTGCGGGAGGCGATGCGCCTCGCCGGCGTCGAGAACGCCCTCGAGGTCCACACGATCGCCGACATCCCGGGCGAGGGGACCGGCCTCGGCTCCTCGTCCACCCTGACCGTCGGACTCCTGAACGCGCTCTACTACTACCGGGGCATCCACAAGGAGCCGGCGGAACTGGGGGCCGCGGCCTGTTCGATCGAACTGGACCGTCTGGGCGGTACGGCGGGCAAGCAGGACCAGTACATCGCCGCGTTCGGCGGGATCCAGTACTTCGACTTCCACGCCGACGACGCCGTGCGCGTCTCGCCGATCCCGCTGCCGGCGCGCGACCGGGAGTCGCTCAGCGACCACCTCTCGCTCTACTACACCGGGATCACCCGCCGCGCCGAGGGGATTCTGAAGGAGCAGAGCGCCCGGACGTCGGAGAAGCTCGACGCGTACGAGCGGATCCGCCAGCTCGCCGGCGAAGCCCGCTCCGCCCTGATCGACCGCGACTTCGAGCGCCTGGGGGAGATCGTCGACGAGGGCTGGCAGCTCAAGCGGGGCCTCTCGTCGGGGATTTCGAACGGGGAGATCGACGCCCGGTACGCCGCCGCGCGCGCGGCCGGGGCGTACGGCGGGAAGATCACCGGAGCGGGCGGCGGAGGATTTCTCCTGCTCGTCCACCCTCCCGAACGGAGCCGTCAAATAGCGACCGCCCTCTCGCCGATGGAACGCCTCCCGGTCCGGGTGACCTCCGAGGGATCGAGGATCCTGTTCTACGGGGAATGAGCGATCTCTCCTCCTTCCGTCCGTATCTCGCCCGGTACGTCCGGGAGGCCGTCGCGACCCTCGAGGCGCCGTACCTGGGCGAGGCGGTCGAGCGGATCGCGGCGATCCTGCTCCGCGCGCGGGCCGAGGACCGGACGGTCTTCTTCTTCGGCAACGGGGGCAGCGCCTCCACGGCCTCCCACTTCGTCACCGACATCGCCAAGGTCGCCGGCGGGACCGGGGCGAAGACCCCGGGCAAGCGGTTCCGCTGCCTGAGCCTGAACGACAACGTGCCCGGCCTCACGGCATGGGCGAACGACGTCAGCTACGCCGAGGTGTTCGCCGGCCCGTTGCGCGCGCTCGCCACGCCGGGCGACGTCGTCGTGGCGATCTCGGGGAGCGGGAACTCTCCGAACGTGCTCGCCGCGGTCGCGGCCGCGAAGGAGATGGGCCTCACGACGATCGGCCTCACCGGGATCGGCGGCGGGAAGCTGAAGGGGATGGTCGAGGTGGCGCTCGTGGTGCCGTCCGACAGCATGCAGCACACCGAGGACGTGCACCTGATCGTCTGCCACCTGCTGACCGCGTACCTGCGCGACGAGCAGCCCCCCGCCCGATGACGGTCTCCGTCCGGGACTACATGATCCTGGAGGTGGAGCACCTCCCCTCGACCACCACGGTCGAGGAGGCGATCCGCCGGCTGATGCGGAGCCGCCACCACGGCTTCCCCGTCACCGACTCCGAGCGCCGTCTGGTCGGGTTCGTGAGCGCGAAGGAGCTCCTGCGACATCGCCTGGAGGGGAACACCCCGCTCGCGCAGATCATCCGGGGCGGCACGATCACGGCGACCCCCGGGACCGGACTCGACGACGCTGCACGGATCATGTTCCGGTTCGGCCTGCGGGACCTGCCGATCATCGACGAGGACGGGAAGCTGTGCGGGATCCT
>JASHWW010000149.1 GCA_030043855.1 Thermoplasmata archaeon | reverse complement strand
GGCGGAGCCGGCCCGTGCGCGCGTCAGGTGCTCGAGATAGCTCCCCGTCAGAACGAGGGTCACGATCACCGAGGAGGCGTCGAAGAAGTACTCCGCCGGCAACCGCCCGGGAACGGCGAGGGCGACCAGGCTGTACAGCAGCGCGGCGGTCGTTCCGACGGCGATCAGCACGTCCATGTTGCCGATCCGGTGCCGGAGGGCGTCCCACGCACCCCGGTAGAACGGGGCGCCCACGTACCCCTGCACGACCGTCGCGAGGACGGCCGCGACGACGAAGGTGGCGCGCGACGGGATCCCGTACGTCAGCCCGACGACCGCGATCGACAGCGGCCACCCCACCGCGAGCCGCCGACGCAGGCGACGGAGGGCGGCCTCGGGCTCGGCGAACTCGTGGAGACAATTCGTCGAGCAGAACAGGTACTCCCGGTTCTCCCGCGTGAGCCGCAGCGCGTCCGGGGTGTCCGCGACGTGCATCCCACAGATGGGGTCGGTCGCCACGGCGTCCTCCGCCGCTCGGCTCGCGTCGTACGTCCGGCCGATCAGGCCCCGCCGGCCGGGTGGCTCCGGTCGTACGTCGCCTTGCATCCGGCCGAGCAGAAGTAGACCGTCGTTCCCCCGTAGGTGCCGTGGGCCGCCGCGCGCTTCGCGTCGAACTCCATGCCGCAGACCGGGTCGCGGACCTGCATCGACGCGACCAGCGGCGATTCGCATATAGGCTCGCGGGGCGGCAAGGCTAAGGCCGACGGCGAGTGGACCGGTCGATGGTCACCGAACTCGCGCCGGAGACGGCGGCGGCGAAGCTCCGGGAGTCGGCCGGGGCGATCGTTCTCCTCGACGTCCGGGAGCCGTACGAGCGCGAGCTCGCCGCCATCGAGCCGTCCCTCCACATCCCGATGGGTCAGGTTCCCGAGCGGCTCGCCGAGATCCCCCGCGACCGCGAGCTGATCGTCTACTGCCACGGCGGGGTCCGGTCCCGGATGGTCGCCGGGTATCTCGAGGGGCAGGGCTTCGCGTCGGTCGGGAACCTTTCGGGAGGCATCGACGCCTGGTCCCGCAAGGTCGACCCGAAGGTCCCGCGGTACGGGTAGCGCCCCGAAACTCACTCCCGGTGAGCGCTCGCCGTGCGCCACGGGAATGACCCGGGGCTCGGTCTCCCTTCTCGGGTGGCGGACACGGAACGATTGGGCGCCTCGGGAGACCCCGCCCGACGCGACGCCCCGGTCCTCCGCGTCCGCCATCTGACCAAGTCGTACCGGGGTCGCACCGGCTTGCGCACGGCGAACGACGGGCTCGACCTGGAGGTCCACCCGGGAGAGATCGTCGCGCTCCTCGGCCCGAACGGGGCCGGGAAAACGACGCTCCTCCGGCAGGTCGCAGGGCAGCTCCTCCCCACGGCCGGCACGATCGAGATCGCCGGCCTCGACGTGGTGCGCCGCCCGATCGCGGCCAAGCGGTTCCTCTCCGTCATCCCCCAGGAGTGCGAACCCCGGGGCGACCTGACCGTCGAGGAGGAGATCCGGGGGTTCGCGGCCCTGAAGGGAACCCCGCGGTCCGCGATCCCCGCCGAAGCGGACCGACTGCTGGCGGAGACCGGCCTCGTGGAACATCGCCGCACCCTGATTCGGGAGCTCTCCGGCGGATTGCGCCGGCGCGTCCTCCTGGCGGTCGCCCTCGCGGGCCCGTCGACGCGCCTGCTGCTCCTGGATGAGCCGACGACCGGCGTCGACCCGGAGGCGCGTCGGTCGGTCTGGCGCCTGATCGAAGGGCTGCGGGCCCGCCGCCTCGGGATCCTCCTGACGACCCACTACATCGAGGAGGCGGAGTACCTTGCCGATCGGGTCGTCGTCATCGACGGGGGCCGGTTCGTGGCCCAGGGGACGGTCGCCGAGATCCGAGCGCGCCTCCCGTACGGGGGGCGACTCGAGATCCGGGGCCTCGACCACCTCACCGCGAACGGGCGGGCCCTCGTCGCCGACCTCGAGTCCCGGTACCGCGTGGGTCTCAAGCTCGGCAACGCCGAGCGGCTCGAGGTGCCGGATCCGTTCCGACCGGAAGTCGTCGCCGAACTCGCCCGGCTCACGGGCGAGGGCGTCCAGGCGACGCTCGCGCCGGTCTCGTTGGAGGACGCCTACCTCTCCCTGGTGGGGACGGGCGCGGGGTTCGACGCATGAGCGTCCGCGAGGGGTTCCGCCAGGTCGCCGTGGCGACCCGGATGCTGCTGCTCGAGTCGAGCCGGGAGCTCGGTCTGGTCCTCGGCTTCTCGGTGATCTTCCCCGTCGGGATCCTGTTCTTCCTCAACGTGCTCGCGGCGCCCGACCTGCGCGTCCAGGCGCTGGTCGGGACGATCATGCTCGACATGGCCCTGCTGAACGTGAACGCGCTCGCCCAGACGATGGGCCAGGACAAGGCCCGCAAGGAGTTCGACCTGTGGGTCTCGCTGCCGGTCCGACCGGCCGTCTACACCGCCGCGGTCGCGCTCAGCTACCTTCCCTACAGCCTGGCCGCGGCGGCCGTCACGCTCGGCGTCGGGATCGCCGGATTCCACATCCCGGTACCGACGTCGACGATCCCGACGTTGTTCGCCGGGTTCTTCCTCGTCTGGGCCTCGACCCTCGGCATCGGGTTCCTCATCGGCGCGCTCGGACGGACCCCGCGGCAGATCAACTCGTACGCCCAGCTGATCGGGATCCTGCTGACGTTCTTCGCCCCGGTCTTCTATCCGGTCACGGTCCTGCCGGTGCCGCTCCAGTGGGTGGCGTACGCCTGGCCCCTGACGTGGGGGAGCCGGTACCTCACGGCGGTGGTGGTGGGGAACTCCGGCATGGCGCTCGAAGCCGCCGCGGTGCTGGCGGGCTACGTCGTGCTCTGGTCGACGCTGATCGCCCTCGGTCTCCGGTGGCGCCAGACGTGAGCGACGGGCGGCCTCAGCGGCGCCGGGTGCCCCGCTCCTCGATCGGCGCGAGCGCCTCGACGTACCCGCGCATCTTCCAGTAGGTATCGAGGAACTCCTGACCCCGCGCCGTGACGTTGTAGACCGGTCGGCCGTCGACCTCCTCGCTCTCGAGGAGCCCGAGGGAGAGGAGCCGGTCGACGAAGTTCCGCAGTCGGTCGACCGGCATGCCGGCGCCGTACGACACCCGCGTGATCCGGGCCGCCCCGTGGTACCGCTTGACGACCTCGAGCACGGTCGCGTACAGGTCCGTCACCTCGCGGCGGCGGGGCCCGCCCCGCCCCGCGTCGCGATCGTCCAGCATCGCGTCCCCTCAGATCGGGAACTCCGGGAGCGTCGCCACCTTCTGCGGGGGCGACCCCAGGCGGACCCGATCTCCGAGGAGCACCATGTCGGTGTAGACGACCTTCGCCGCCGCCGCGCCGTCGCGGAGCCGGACGGTGCCGCCGTAGAGGGCACCGGCCTCCGCCTTGTCGCCGAGGTCGATCTCCCGGGCGTAAACGTCCTGCACGGTCGCCTTCGAGTCGATGCGGACCCGTCCTCCGACGATCGGACCGGTCACGCGGGACTTGCGGCCGAGCTCGACATCGGACCCCTTGAGCCCCTCCCGGGTCGTGACCGCCCCGTCGGCCTCGACGCGTCCTTCGAAGACGGCGCGCCGGGCTTCGAGCCGACCGCCGATCTCGGCGCGGGACCCGGTGAGCGCCTCGGTGACCGCGATCGAACCACCGATCTCGAGGTCCCCGGAGAGCTCGAGCGAGCCACCGACCTCGAGACGGCCGCCGACCTCGACCGACTGGCCCTTGCCGGAGCCCCCGATCGTGCCCATGCCGCCGATCTCGAGCGTCGTGAACGTCAGGTCGCGCAGCGCCCGGAAGAACCCGCCGATCTCCACCGAACCGCCGGACGCGACCTCCTTCAGCTCCGCGAGCCCACCGACCTCGAGCGAGCCGAACGAGAGCGGCCCGGCGGCCGCGAATTTTCCGCCGACCTCGATCGAGCGGCGCACCGCGCCCCCACCGATGTGGGCGACGCCACCGGCGCTCAGCCGCTCGATCTCGAGGTCCCCCAGTTCGATCGCTCCCCCCGCCTCGACCACGGACGCCGAGAGCTTGCCGGCGAGTCGGAACCGGCCGCCGACCGACACCTTCTCGGTCGTGAGCGTGCTTCCGCCGTCGAGCAGCCCGCCCACTTCGAACGAGCCCGCCTGGGCGGGGCCCCGGACGCGGAGCTCGCGGTCCACGTCGACCCGCCCCGCGGTGAGCGTCCCGTCGATCGCGACCGACGCGTCGTCGGCCTCGAGGTCCTGCTCGACCGCGAGGTCGCCCAGGATACGAACTTCCCCGTCGCGGGCGTCGAACGAGCGGCACTGCACGCTGCCGTGAATCACGGCGTCCCCGTCGCACCGCAATTCGCCCGGCACGACCAGCCGGCCGTCGACGTCGATCTCCACCTTCTCCTCGAGTCGGAGGTCCCCCGGCACCGTCCCGAGCTTCGCCCGACTGCGGCGGGGCACGGTCGTTTCCATCATCGGTGGGGAGAGCGGTGGGGCCTTCTATAGGGGTAGGTCACCCCCGGTGAGCACCGCTCGCGTCGGGCCCGGTCGACACGGCTTAACCCTGCGACGGGCTCGCGACTCCGTGGCCGACTCGCTGGAGGAGATCCGGCGCGAGGTCGTGGTCTGCGCCCGGTGCCCGCGCCTGGTCCAGTATCGGGAGCGGATCGCCCGGGAGAAGAAGCGCGAGTTCCGCGCCGAGACCTACTGGGGCCGGCCGGTGCCGGGATTCGGCGACCCCGCCGCACGGCTGGTCGCGGTCGGCCTCGCCCCGGCCGCGCACGGGTCGAACCGGACCGGACGCGTCTTCACCGGGGACCGCTCCGCCGCATTCCTGGTACGGGCGTTCCACACGGCCGGCTTCGCCAGCCAGCCGACCTCCGTGCGGCGGGGGGACGGCCTGCGGTACACCGATCTCTACCTCACGGCGGCCGTCCGATGCGCCCCACCCGACAACCGGCCCCGGCCGGAGGAGACGTCCCGGTGCCTTCCGTACCTGGAGCGGGAGCTCGCCGCTCTTCCGGAGACCCGAGCCATCCTCGCGCTCGGAGGATTCGCCTGGGACGCGGTGCGCGAGGCCGCCGCTCGGACGTACGGGGTTCCCCGCCCCGAACGCTCGTTCGCGCACGGGGTCTGCGTGCCGATCGGGCCCGGGCGCCCGATGCTCTGGGCGTCGTATCACCCCAGTCCGCAGAACACCAACACCGGAAAACTGACCCCCCCGATGCTGGTCGAGCTGCTCCAACGGATCCGCGCCTCGTACGAGCCGGAGCGGTCCGCGCGGCGCCAATCTTAACGGCCGCACCGCGTCGCGAGCGGCGATGCCCGGCTTCGAGCTGCTCGAGCGCGACGGGCTCGCCCGGCTCGGACGCCTCGACACGCCGCACGGCGCGCTCGCGACGCCGGCGCTGCTACCGGTCGTCCACCCGGACCCGGATCGCCAGCCGATCGCCCCGGCCGAGATGGCGCGACGGTTCGGGGTCCGCGGCGTGATCTCGTCGGCGTACATCACCTGGCGAACTCCCCCGCTGCGGGCCCGAGCCGAACGGGAGGGGATCCACGGGCTCCTGGGGTACGACGGCGTCGTCATGACCGACTCCGGGGCGTTCCAGCAGCACGCGTACGGCGCCGTCGAGGTGACCCCGGAGGAGATCGTCGCGTTCCAGGGGTTGATCCGTTCCGACGTCACGACCGTTCTCGATCGGTTCACCGAACCCGAGGCTCCGAGGGAGGAGGCCGAGCAGTCGTTGCTCACCACCATGGACCGGGCGCGGGCCGCCCGCGCGGCACACTCGGGGCTGCTCGCCGTGCCCGTCCAGGGCGGCGTGCACGACGAGCTCCGCGCGCGGGCCGCCGCCGAAGCGAGCGAGGTCGGGGACGTGCTCGCGGTCGGGGGCGTCGTCCCGCTGCTGGAGCAATACCGGTTCGTGGAGCTCGCCCGGTCGCTCGTGGCCGCCCGTCCGACGCTTCGACCGGGCCGACCCGTGCACCTGTTCGGCACCGGACACCCGCTGACGTTCGCCTTCGCCGCGCTCTTCGGCGTCGACCTCTACGATTCGTCCGCATACCACAAGTTCGCTCGCCGAGGCTCGCTGTTGTTCCCCGAAGGAACGGTCGAGCTCGAGGACGTGCGCGAGCCGATCTGCCGGTGCGCGTTGTGCGAGGTCGCCCCGCTGGCCGAGGTCCGCGGATGGGCGCCGTCGGACCGCGAGCGACACCTCGCGATCCACAATCTGCTGACCTCGCTGGAAGAGGTCGGGCGGGTCCGGCAGGCTATCCGCGACGGCACCCTCTGGGAACTCGCCGAGCGTCGGGCCGTCGCCCACCCCGCGCTGCGGGCCGGGCTGGCCGAGGCGAAGCGCCACCCCGAGGTGTTCCTGCCGACCGAGCCGGAAAGCCGCCGGGCGTTCCGCGAGATCGGCCCCGAGAGCCTCGACCGACCGGCGGCGTTCCGATTCCGGAACCGGGTCGCGGCGCTGCGCGTCCGACGTGGCCCGGGACGTACGGTCCGGCGGATCCCGCTCCGCCCGGAGTATCTCCGCCACCTTCCGCCGCGGGACCGGTCCGGGAACGACGTGCCGTGGGACGTCGACACACCGTTCGGACCGGTACCGCTCGAGCTCACCGACCTCTACCCCGTCGGCCCCTACCTCGGGCTCGAGGAGTTCGCCGCGCCCTCGCGGGCCGGAACGCCGTCCGCCCTCCGGGCCTCGGCGCCGGATCTCCCCGACCGGACCGAGGCCGACCTCGACCTCTGGACCACGCGACAGATCGGCCGGCTCCTCGAGTGGAGGTACGGCGCCGAAACGGCCGGCCGGCTCGCTCCCGGGCTGTCCGGAGTCCGGTCGCGTCGCAGCGGACGTCTCAAGACGATCGTCCACGAAGGGTCCCCGATGTTCGTCCTCGGGACCGACGGAGTCCCGCGGCCCACGTTCCGGGGCGGTCGGCTCGTCGCCGCGGCCGCCCCGCTCGGGCGGGAGCGGGTGGTCGTGGCCGCCGACGCGGTGCCGTTCGTGCGGGGGGGCCGCTCCCTCTTCGCCCGGTTCGCGATCTCCGCGGACCCGTCCCTCGTCCCCGGCGCCACCGCCCTGCTGGTCGACGAGGGCGACGAGCTGCTCGGCGTCGGCCGGATGCTGCTGGCGCCGCACGAATTGGCCACCGCCGACCGCGGGGTCGCCGTCCACGTGACGGCGCATGCGGGCGGGCCGGAGCGGGTCGACCCCGACGACGACGCCGAGGGGGCGGAGGCGCCCCCGGACGGTCGTCCGGACGACGTTCCCGAGCGATGAGTTTTATGCGGAGCGCGTGGTAGGTCGGACCTCCGGAGCCGTTCTCTCGATGACGAAGACGTTCCTGCTCCTCCAGCTCGACAGCGAGGGCGCCCCGTACTCCGAGGTGGCGTCGGTGTTGGAGGATCTCGGGTTCCGACCCGAGACCGAGGGGTACGACTTCGTCTACGAGTGGAGCCACCCCGTCTCGATCCGGGAGACGCTCGAGTTCGCCGACCGGATCCAGACTGCCCTGCGCGGGCTCAAGGTGTCGTTCCGCATCGAGTCGGCCGAGGACGACGGGTCCGACCCGGGCCGAGGGCTCTGACCCGTACCGCGGGGGCGGCGCGATGCCGGTCCTGGGGATCGAGTCGACCGCCCACACGGCGTCGGTCGGCATCGTCGGCGAGGGCGCCGAGGTTCTCGG
>JASHWW010000021.1 GCA_030043855.1 Thermoplasmata archaeon | reverse complement strand
ACGATGCTGCCGCCGAGGTTGTCGGCCACCAGCTCCAGGAAGTACGGCCACGCGAGTCCCGACGGGCCCACGTTGAACGTGACGCAGCCGTTCGTGGAGACGATCGTGGACGTCGGACAGTAGGCCGAGTCGTTGACCAGGATCCCCGCGTAGAAGTTCTCCGGGGTGTTGTTGTACGGCGCGTGGATGGCGCCGTCCCACGAGGCGTTCCCCGAGGGGAGGATGTCCTGGGCGTTGATCCAGCCGTTGTAGACACCGACGCCGGGCTGGTTCGCCCACGCGATCGTCCGCGCGAAGGAGAACAGGACGTCCGACGGGTAGACCGGCCAGCTCACGCCCGTGCCGGGGTCGTAGAAGTGCGCGCCCGAGTCGATCTCGAAGGTGTAGTACTGCGGGGCGCCCGTGGTCAGGTTGTTGTAGACGAGGGTGCTGCCGAACTGCGCGTTGCAGGTGTTCGAGCCGGGGACGCAGGTCGCGGCCTGGGGCGTGAACCCGTCCGGGGTCGGAACGGTGTCGGTCCCATTGTACCCGATCAGCGTCTCGTAGACATTCTCGATCGGCTCGGCATCAACGGTATAGTAGGCGACCGCGGGGTCCACAGTGGGACCGCCACCGGCCGCTTCGTAGATCTGGAGCGTTCCCGGGTGGGGGCTACCCGTCGCAGGGTGCGACGTCGTCTCCACCGGCTGAGCGACCACCTTCGCCGGAGCCGCCGCCGAGACCGACGACGGCATGCTCGCCGCCGCATTTCCCAGAGCGCTCACGGGAATGAAGCTCAGACAGAACATCGCCAAGATGGCGATGCCAACCACCGCTGCCACACGTCGAACGCGTACGTTCTTCATCTCTGACCCCGTATTGCTGGACCCGAAGGTCCGACTTTCCCACCCACATGCGACCGCCATATAAACCTTGCATTTTTCCTCGGCGTTCGAGGTTATACGGGCGGGCGCCGACGGCTCGCAGGACCGACCCGATCTCTGTGGCACACTCCAGTATACGGGTACGACCCGAGGGCAGCCTCCGGTTCGGACTTCCCGCAGGCTCCAGCCGCCCCGTCGGGCGGACGTGAATCGCGCCTCGATGCGGTCCGGACCGCTGCGTTGCAAGCGACGCCGGGCGCTTCGCGCAGCGTGCAGAACGCACGGCGACCGCGTGCCGTGTGAGCGCGTCTCATAGGGATAAATACCGGGCGCCTTCAGGGGTACCTGGGGGGACCGGGTCCTATGCGGATGTGGATCTACATTGCGCGCCGACTGTTGCTGCTTGTTCCCGTCATCATCGGTGTGATGACGATTACGTTCGCGTGCATGAGCGCCCTGCCGACGCAGCAGCGGCTGTCGGCCGCGTTCGGCAGTCCACCGCTCCGGGACCCGACGATCTACGACCCGACCATTCCCTGCCCCGGGAACAAGACCCTCCAGTGCCCGAACCCCTCCTACACCTACTACAGTGGAAAACTTGGGCTCGACAAGCCCATCCCCGAGCAATGGGCGATCTACATGTACAACAGCTTCACGTTCCACTGGGGCTACGTTTCGAACGGAAGCACCGTCGCTCAGTACTTCAAGGCCATCCAGGGCCAGCCCGTGACGACGGTTCTGGGATGGTTCTTACCGTACACGTTGGAACTGGCCGCGCTTTCCCTGATCCTGATTCTTGTCATCTCCTTGCCGCTGGGAAATTTGGCAGCCGTCAATCGGAATCGTCCGGTCGATCAAGCAGCGCGGGTGATGTCGTTCTCGGGCTTTGCGATGCCCGGATTCCTCTTGTCGTCGCTGGTGCTCATGGCCGTCGTCATTGCCGTCGGCTCCGGTTCCGGCTACGTCACCCACTCCCCGTGGTGTCCCGGGGGTTCCGCCACCTACAATGAGTTCACGGGATCGTGGCCGCAGAGCCTCTGCTTCCCCGGGGCGACGTATCCGAGCTGGCTGACGGGCGGCGGCGTGATCAGTCACCCGACCGGGTTCCCGACGATCGACGCCATGTACCACGGCGATTGGTGGTTGGCGCTCGATACGGTCATCCGGATGATCCTGCCGGCTCTGGTCATCACCTTCGCCTCGGTCGCGGTGCTATTGCGGTTCGTGCGGAACAGCATGCTCGAGGTGATGAACCTCGATTTCGTGCGTACGGCTCGGGCGGAAGGGATCCCCGAGTCGACCGTCGTGAAACGGCATGCGGGTCGGAACTCGCTGAACGTCACCATCACCGTTCTCGGACTGACGTTCGCGTTCTTCATCGGGGGATTCCCAATCATCGAGGACGTGTTCAACCTGCACGGCGTCGGGCTGTTGCTCGCCTACTCCGTCCAGTCGAGTGGCGGAGGGATCGACTTCGGTCTCGTCTTCGGGACGACGCTGCTGTTCACCTTCATCGTCGTGTTCGCGAACATCATCGTCGACGTGCTGTACGCGTACCTCGATCCTCGGGTCCGGCTCGGGTGAGGAGCGGTCGATGACGTCCGGACCCCTGAGCCCCCGCGACCTGCGCGCGGCGCGGACCCGTCGGCGGGCCGCCCGGATCGCGCAGACGAAGCGGACGTGGTACTTCCTCCGACGGAACACGCTCGCGCTCGTCGGTCTCGGCGTGCTGATCCTGATGGTCGTGGTCGCGGTCTACGCCGCGTTCCAGCCGATCCCGTGGTACACGATGACCCGGTACTGCGCGACCAACCAGGCCGCCGGAGAGCAGTCGTCGTGCCTGACCTCGGCGACGATCCCGACGGTTTGTACGTACCCCCAGGGCTCGCCGATGCCCCATCCCGGCTGCTATCAGACGCCCCAAGGGTATCCTTCGGTCATCGCTCCGACCTTCTCCGCGACGTCGTTCAGCGGAGGTCCTTTGCCGTTGGGTTCTCTGACGATCGTTCCGGAAGAGCAGTACTTCTTCAATCCGTACCAAGCCCTGTTGCGAGGATCGGACTGGTCCCTCACCATCTCCCTCGCCATCGTCTCGGGCGGGGCGATCATCGGGCTCCTGCTCGGCGCTATCTCGGGGTTCTTCGGCGGGGCGGTCGATGAAGCGCTGATGCGCCTGGTCGATATCTTCCTCTCCATTCCGCAGATCCTGTTCGTCATCGTCGTGGTCTCGGTGATCACCATCGGGACCCCGTCGTTGTTCGGTTTGGGTCCCACGAACACGCGGATCTTCCTGCTGATCTTCGGGTTCCTGATCACGTGGTGGCCGTTCTACGCACGGATCGTCCGGGGGCAGGTGCT
>JASHWW010000148.1 GCA_030043855.1 Thermoplasmata archaeon | reverse complement strand
TCGACCGGCATCGGCATCGGGATCGACCGGATGGCGATGGCGTTCACCGCCGCGGCGTCGATCAAGGACGTCATCCTGTTCCCGCTGGCCCGCCGGCGCTGACCGGACGGCGCGCCGCTTAAGGCCCGCGCCGTCCCGGGGGGTCGGGTCGCATGGCCGAGCCGAACGCTCCCCCGCCACTCGCGGTCGAGGGGTTGCGCGTCGTCTACGGAGAGCGGCTCGCGGTCTCCGACCTGACCTTCGAAGTCCGACCGGGGGAGATCTACGGGCTCCTCGGCTCGAACGGCGCCGGGAAATCGAGCACGATCAAGTCCGTCGTCGGCCTCGTGCGCCCCGTGGCCGGCCGGGTCCTCGTCTTCGGGAAGGACGTCCGGGAGGCGCCGATCTGGGTGAAGGAGCGGTCCGGCTACGTCCCCGAGACCTCGCTCCTCTACGAAGCGTTGACTCCGCGCGAATTCCTGGAGTTCGTCGCCGGCGTCCGCCGGCTCGATCCGGCGACCGCGACCCAACGGGCGAACGCCTACGCGGCCGCGTTCCGCCTCGAGTCCGAGTTCGACGAGCCGATCACGGCCCTCTCCAACGGGACCCGGCAGAAGGTGCTCCTCATCGCCGCCCTCCTCCACCAGCCCCCGCTCCTGGTCCTGGACGAGCCGCTCAACAGCCTCGACCCGCGGTCGGTCCGCCTGATGAAGGACGTGCTGACGCGGTACGTCGCGCAGGGCGGCCGGGGCGTGCTGTTCTCCACCCACACGATGGAGGTCGCCGAGCAGCTCTGCCAGCGCGTCGGCATCCTCGACCGGGGCGTGCTCCGGGGCGAAGGGTCGCTGCCCGAGCTCCGAGCGCGGGTCCAGCGGGGGGACGCGACGCTCGAGCAGATCTTCCTCCGGCTGACGGAGGAGGAGGCCGGCCTCGAAGCGGTCGTCGCGTCGCTCGAGGGGCCGTAGCGATGGGGTGGAAGGACGCGCTGCGGCTCAGCGACATCGCGTTCACGGAGCTGTCGCTGCAGGCGGTCTACGCCGTGCGGCAGGGGAACGTCCCGCCGTCCGGCCCCCCGCGGGTCGTCGTCGCCAAGGCCCGACGGCGCGTCGTGCAGAGCAAGGCGCTGGTCGCGGGGTTCCTCGTGCTGATGGTCGCCGGTGGCGTGGAGGCGATGCACCTCTACGCGCGGAGCCAATCGATCTTCTCCGGCGCGACCCTTCCGCTCCCGGTCTTCGATACCGGCGTCCTGACCGGACTCCTCAGCCTCGACGTCGCGTTCCTGTGGTGGACCGGGATCCAGGTCCTCCCGACGCTCCTCGCCTCCGGCATCTTTCCGGTTCTCGAGCCCCTGCCGATCGACGAGCGTACACGCCGCCGGGTCGCCCTCCTGCTGTACCTCCGCCTGTTCGACCTGCCGGTCGTCGCGGTCGTCGTCGCCACCCCGCTCCTGCTCGGCATCGCGCTCGGGCCGGCGGCGGGGCTGGCGATCCTTCCCGGGGTGCTGAGCGCGGTCGCCTTCTCGCTGGCCCTCTCGCTCGTCACGGGCCTGTTCTTCGTCCGCCGGATCCAGGGATCGCGCGGCGGGGGCGGTCGGGCCGCCGCCCGCTGGGCCTACCTCATGCTCTGGTTGCTCCCCGCGTTCGGCATGTTCGGGCTCCTGACGGCCGCGCCGGACTTCTTTCATGCCCTCGACCAGGTCGTGGTCGGGGCGACGCCGTACGCCACGGCCGTCTGGGCGATCTTCCCGCTGTCGTTCGCCGCGCTCCCCTCGCTGGTCCAGGTCGGCCCGGCCGCCTTCGGGCTGCAGCCGGCCGGGGTGGCCGCGCTCGTCGCCGCGACGTTCGGCTACGTCGCGATCGGGGGATGGTCGACCGTCTGGCTCTACCGTTCGATCCGCAACGTCGAATTCCTGCCCGCGCTCGCCGTACGGGAGTTCCCGGCCGCGGAGCGGGTCCTCCGGCCGCAGACGCCCGTGCTGGCGGTGCTGACGAAGGACCTCCGGGTCGCCAGCCGGACCCCGGGGTACGCGTTCCTGGTGCTCCTCCCCGTCCTCGACTCGGTGGCGCTCGGATTCTTCACGTACGTCGACGCGCCGGGCCCCGCGGTGGCGCTGGCCCTCGGTCTGGCCGCCGTGACCACGGCCGCGCTCCTCGCAACGTTCTTCGGTCCCGCGTTCTTCGCCATCGAGGTGCTCGCGCACAGCTACGGCCGGACGCTTCCGCTGACCGCGCGGTCGAACGTCCTCGCGAAGACCCTCCTCGTCGCGCTGATCTACCTCACCTCGGCCGGGATCGTCCTCGCCTTCGTGTCGGCGCGGATCTTCGACCCCGCGCTGTTCGGCCTCTTCGTGCTCGCCGAGCTCCCGGCCGTGGCGGCGGCGGCCCTGCTCGAGTTCGGCCTCCTGTTCTGGCGGGCCCGACGACGCGCGGTCCCGATCACCAACCTCTACGCCGGCGCGTGGACCGCGGTGCTCGTCTCGATCCCGGGCCTCGTCGTGGCGGGAGCCCCGCTCGTCGTCGATCGGCTCTGGGGCTTGCCGGCGATGGTCGCCGTGGCCGTGGCGGAGCTCGGAGTGCTGGGCCCGATCGCCCTGCGACGGGGGGTCGCGTGAGCGGAACCCCGCTCCCGCCCCGGTTCGAGCCGGGACCGATCGAAGCCCGCTGGCAGGCGGCGTGGGCCGACGCCGGCCTCGCGCGTCCCCGCGACGACGCGCGGGGGCGTGCGTTCGCGATGGTGCTGCCCCCTCCGAACGTCACGGGGATCCTCCACCTGGGGCACATGCTCGGGGACACGATCTCCGACACGATCGTCCGGGCGCACCGGATGCGGGGGGACGTCACGGTCTGGGTCCCCGGACTCGACCATGCGGGCCTGGCGACGCAGGTCGAGGTCCGGCGGCGTCTCCAGAAGGAGGGCGTCGCGTTCGATACGCTGCCGCGCGAGGAGGCGCTCGCGCAGGTGGAACGGTGGACGAAGGAGCACGAGGCCCGCATCCTCGAGCAGACCCGCGCGGGCGGCTTCACGGTCGACTGGTCCCGCTACCGGTACACCCTCGACGCGGCCAGCGTCCGGGCCACGCGCGA
>JASHWW010000147.1 GCA_030043855.1 Thermoplasmata archaeon | reverse complement strand
GAGGGAGCGGCTCCGGACGCCAGAAGAAACGGCAGAAGTACAAGGGCGAGGTCCTGATCACGAACCAGGCGGTCTGGGTCGCGAAGGTCGGCGGGCTGTTCAAGAAGCGCGTGCGCAAATTCCTGTGCGCCGTGCACGATCCGGCCTACGCCCAGCAGTGGGTCCAGGAGGCCGTCGGGGCGATCTCGATCCAGAAGGGCCGCTTCGGGTCCCGGCGTACGGTCGGGGTGGAGAAGATGTATTTCGTGACCCGGGTCGACCTCGACAAAGGGATCCTCCGGAAGGGGTTCAACCTCCGGCTGGTCCGCTTCGATCCCACGGGTCAGGCCGGCGGGATCACGCAGGCGTTCCGGAACGTCTCCCAGAAGGTCGACTCGTCGATCGCCGGCGAGGTCTGGGCCGTCCGATTCAAGAAGATGGCACCGGCGTACGAGATGTCGGAGGGCGCGCTCGGGGGGGCGCTCGCCCAGATGCAGGCCAACAGCGCGCAGATCGTGATCCACCTCCCGGACTGGAACGCCACGGCCGATACCGCTCGGCAGACCCGCCGGGCGAACATGTAACCCGGTCGAGGGGGGGTCGAACGTGCAGTCCGACGGTTCGCCCAGCGCCTCGCCAATCCCTCCCGGATACCTCCGGCCGGGGGAGAACGTGATCCTCCAGTGCAAGCCCGATCGGCGGGCGTTCGTGACGATGGGACTCCTGATCCTCGGAGGGGTCCTCGGTCTGGTCTGGCTGCTCGCGATCGTCGGCGCCGGGCTCGCGTACGGTGCGGTCGGCGCGGTCGTGGTCGCGGTCGTCCTGTTCCTGATCCTGTTGCTGCCGGTCGGATTGCTCATGCTGGGGGCGCTACGACGCTGGCGCGCCAGTTGGTACGCCCTGACGGACCAGCGGGTCATCGTCGCCGGCACCGGGCTCTCGTCGATGTCGACCGTTGCGACCGATTTCCCCCTCGTGCTGCCTCCGGGGCAGCAACAGGTCGGCGTCACCATCTACCGGGTGAGCCAGGTCTCGGTCCAGCAGGGCTACTTCGCCCGGAAGGGTGGGTTCGGGAACGTCGTCTTCCTCGCCCAGCCGTCGAGCTTCGTCTGGACCGGGGTCATCAATCCGGAGCCGGTGAAGTCCCAGCTGTGGGAGTCGTTCGTCGCGATCCAGGAGATGCAAGCGGGGAACCGTGCGGCGTGGGACAAACTGACCGCGCGGGCGAGCGAGCACTACGTGGTCGGCCACGAGGACGACGCGCGGCGGATGGCGGCGTCGACCCCCGCTTCCCCCGGACGGACCACGTCCGGCATGTCGACCGATCGGGACCTCCGCGGCAACCAGGTGCTCGTGCGGTGCCCGTTCTGCGGGAACATGAATCCCGAGAACGTCCTGAAGTGCCCGTCCTGCGGGGCGACGGTCCGGGGACCGCCTCCGCCCGCTCCTCCTTCGTAAGCGCTCGCGGCTCCCGGCCCGCCGGAGGTCGTTCTGGGGCCCGGGAGGATCGACGGCCGACCGGGCGCCTCGGGTGCGGCGGCGCTGCTCGTGGCCGCCCTCCTCGGCGCCACCGCGGTGCTCGTTCCCCTCGCCGGACTCTCGCAGGGCGACGCCCTGGGCGTCTATCTCGGGCCGGTGCTGGGGATCGCGGCCCTCGGGTTCCCGCTCGGGGTGTACCGGTTGCGCGCCTCGCGGCCGGGGTGGGTCGCCGCGGCGGTGGTCGCTCCGTCGGTGACGCTCGCGGTGGTCTCCGTCGTGACCGGCTGGCACAACGGGCTCACCGACGAACCGTACGCGATGCCGGCGTTCGCGCAGCTGCTCGTCGTCCACGGACAGGACCCGTACGTCGCGCCGATCGCCGTCGCGTACACGCAGTACGGAACTCCGGGGCTCGTCACGGGGACGTACTTCTACCTCCCCCTGCTGATGTTCCTGCAGCCGTTCGTCGTCTCGTACCGGTGGTGCACGGTCGGCTGCTGGATCGGGACGGTCGCGCTGTTGCGGCATCGGCCGCTGGCGGCGCTCGCGATCGGGCAGCCGTTCGTCGGCCTCTTGGCCGCCAGCGGGTTCAACGACTTTCCAGCGTTGCTGCTGCTCACCGTCGGATTCGTCGGGTTTGGTGGTCGCCGCCAGCGATGGGCGGAGCTGCTGGCGCTGGGAACCAAGCAGTTCGCGACCGGCATCGTCCTCGTCTACTACGCGGTGCGACGGGACGTCGTCGGCGTGGTGGTCACCGCCGGAGCGACCGTGGCGTTCCTGCTCCCGTTCCTGCTGTGGAACGCCGCGTCGTTGGCGTGTCCGATCCTCGTCGTCTGGCCTCCCGGCTGTTCCGGGGCGACCGCTAGCGGAACCGCCGAGCACATCAACTACTGGGTCTGGCCGATCTGGGTGGGCGCGGTGTTCTTCGGGCCCCTCCGTCGCGCGATGCTCGCGCGGGTCCCCCGCCGACGTTCGGCCGCCGGTCGCGTTCGAACGGAGGCTATTTCCGAAGGGCGGGCCCCCGCGCAGCGGGAGGGGTCTCCGTGAGTTCCGCGACGATCGTCGCCGAACCGGTACCGCCTCCACGGCGACTCTCCTTCCTCGACCGGTACTGGAAGTTCGTCGTCGTGGGGTTGACCGGGTTCGTCGTCAACCTGGCGATCTTCGCGCTCACCCTGGACGCGCTGTCGCCGAGCCCGACGTTCGACCTGGTCCAGAGCGTCCTCCACGCGGCCACCCGCGCATCGTCCAACGTCGTCGACAACCTGGTGGCGAGTGCGGTCGCCTTCGCCGTGGCGACGCTCTGGAACTTCGCCTGGAACAGTGCCTGGACCTTCCGCAGTCCGACCGGCCACCGCCATCGCCTCCCCCGGCGCCTCGGGCTCTACTACGCGGTATCGCTCGGCTCCCTCGGGATCAACGAACTGGCCCTCTTCCTCCTCGCCCTCGTGCTCCCCCCGCTGTACGGCCAGGCGATCGGGATCCTGGCCGGTAGCGCCGTCGGCTTCGCCGGGAATTCCCGGATCACGTTCGTCGCGGCCGACTTGGAACGGTAAGGGTCTCTCCGCCTCCGGACGCCGGTCGCCGCCGCCGCGACACCGTCGGCGGCGGGGGGGGGTCAAGGGGGGACCCCGCCCGCCAGCGACTTACCTCCGGTTCCCGACCGCGGGAACCGTTATCTGCCCGACGGCCGAAGAACGGTCGACCATGACCCAGGAGGGAGACGATGGTGCTGGCGGGAATGATCGTCCCGGCCCACGACGTTCGTCGCTCCCTTCCGGGGGGCTCGGCCGTTAGCGAGCTCGCCGCGCTGGAGTACCGGCGCGACGAACTCGCCTGGATCGCCGCGCAGGCGCGCGACGCGCCGGTCGCCGTTCGCGGCGACCGGTCGCTCGGAGCGCGTCTCCGGCGCTGGCTCGGCTCCCCCCGGGAGACGGAGCGCGACGGCGAGACGATCGCAGAACCGGGACCGGCGTAAGCCGGGACCGGCCCGGTCGACCGCGACCTGCGAGGGTGCGGCCGGCC
>JASHWW010000146.1 GCA_030043855.1 Thermoplasmata archaeon | reverse complement strand
GCGACCGTGTGGGCGAATTTCACCGTCCCCGCCGCCGGGATCTACGAGTACCTCTGCCAGGTCCCCGGCCACTTCGCGTCGGGGATGTTCGGCTACCTCTACGCCGGGGTGCCGGTCCCGCCGCCGCCCCCGTCCCCCAGCACCGCGATCGTGGAAGGGTGGGTGCTCGTCGGCTCGGGCGTGCTGCTCGGGATCGGGATCACCGTCGCTGCCCTCTCGTCGTTCGTCGGTCGGTTCCCCCCCGCGCCCCCATCCGGGCACGGCGGGGCCCACTGAGCGGTCGAACGGCCCCGCCCCGAGCCGGGGCGCGGATTACGTGACGATCAGGAACGAGCGCATCGTTCCGTGGAACTCGCCGCAGAACTCGGTGCACTGGATCAGGTACTTCGTTCCGATGGCGACGTTCGGAACCGTGAACGCGAAGTCGTTCCACCGGCCCGGGATCGCGTCGATGCGGACCCCGAGCTGGGGGATGTTGAACGAATGGTCGACATCGACCGACGTGACGTTGATCTGCACGACCTCGCCCGGTGTGGCCCAGAACGCCCCGCCCGACACCGTGTTCGTCGAGGCGTCGTACTCGGACGTGACGCAGGTCCCGTTCGTGTAGCAGAACCGCCAGGCCCACTGCTGGCCGATGACCGTCACGTACTCCCCCGGGTTCGACGGCAGCGCGTCGATCTGGTAGAGCAGGATCGTCGAGTAGACCGCGACCCCCGCCAGCAGACCGACGACGGCGAGCGTCCAGGCGACCTCGAATTTGTTAACCATACCGCCGCCTCCGCGCCTTCGGGTCCCGGAACTTCCAGACGGCGTAGGTCAGGAACGCGAACGTCACGATCGCGCCGGCGGCGCTGATCGCGATCATCGTCCAGAGGAGCGGGTTGACCTCCTGGAGGATCGTCTCGCCGGAGGCGAGCACGACGTGGACCGCGGACGGGCCGACGGATGCCGCGAACGCCGCGATCGCCGGGGCCCCCACGATGGGTCGAGGGGGTCGTCGGGTTTCATATTCCTCGCGTACCAACCGCAGCGCGGTCGGAGAGCGGGCGCGCGGGGCGGTCTGTACGTACGGAATGGCTTTGAACGACAGCACCGCTGGGCGACCGTCCTTGGGAGCTCCGTGAGGTCGCCGACGCGGGCCCGGCTCGGGCGCACGCTCATCGTGGGGGGGCTGACCGGCCTCCTGATCACGGCCGTCGTGACGACCGGACTGCTCGCCCTCCCCGCGCGCGGCGCGGTCCTCAACGTCGGGAACGCGGACTCGTTCTCCGTCAGCGCGGTGGACGGTCTGCGCTTCTCCCCGGACATCATCAACAACGTCCCCAGCGCGACGAACGTGACGGCGATCTTCACCAACGCCGACACGAGTGGGTCGGGGCACACGTTCACCGTCTCCTCCCAGCTGAACCACACGATCCCGCAGAGCACGGACCTCGCGACCTACTTCCAGCAGTATCCGCCGCTCGTCAGCATCTGGGAGAACGGGACGGGGCTCACGACCAACGGGACGATCCAGTTCGCCGGCGTCGGCTGGTTCGAGTTCGTTTGCCTCGAACCCGGCCACTTCGCGAGCGGGATGTACGGGTACATCGCCTTCGGCGAAGCGGTCCCGTCGAACCTGTCGGTCAGTGCCCCCGCGACGGGTCCCGGGCTCGCCGTGTTCATCATCGTCGGCACCGTCGTCACGCTGACCGTGATCGCGGTGGTGCTGGGATTCGTGGTCGGGCGCCGGCGCGGGAGCGAGTTCGAGATGCCGCCGCAGCGTCTCGGGTACCCGGAGCCGCCCGACGCCGGTCCCGGCGGCAGCGTGCCCCCGACGCCGCCGTCGCCCCCGAAGGGATAGGCGACGCGGCCCGCGGCCGCAACGTTCAAGAACCTCCCCGGGATGAACCTACGGACCTTGTAGTAGGTTCGGACGGATCCAATGGCGTGGGGAACTCCGAGTCGGGAACGGCGCGTGCTGAAGGCGGGACACTCGTCGATTGCCGTCACCTTGCCCAAACCGTGGGCGGAGGCGATGAACTTGCGACCGGGCGATCTCATCGTCTTCGACCAGAACGACGACGGCACGCTCTACCTCAAGCCCGCCCCGGCCCCCGGCGCCACCACGAACGGGGTCCCGTACCTCGTCCACGCGCGCTCGTTCGACACGCCCGGCGTCCTCGCGCGCCTCGTGATCGGCGCGTACCGCGCCGGGCACGACGCGATCGAGATCCGCACGGACGTACCCCTCAGCGCGGACCGCGTGGAGGAGTTGCTCGAGACGGCGCGGGGCCTGCTCGGCGTTTCGGTGGTCGCCCAGGAGCCGAACCGGATCGTGCTCCAGAACTTCATCGACCCGTCGAAGTACGGGTTGCCGCAGCTCGTCCAGCGCATGAAGATGATCTTGGTCGCCTTCCTGGACGAGATGGAGGAGGTCGCCCACCGGGGCGTCGCGAGCCGGCGACCGGCGATCCTCGACGAGGAGGCCCGCAAGGTCCTCGCGCTGCTCGTCCGCCAGCTGTTCCTGGCGAGCCGCGACTGGTCGCTCGCCCGCCGCATCGGGAGCCCGGACCCGCGCCAGCTGCTCGAGTGGCGGGTCGTGGTGCACTCGCTCGGCGAACTGGCGGAGATGTTCGGCGAGGCGCTCCGGACGCTGAACGGGGTCGCGACCAAGCTGCCCGCGGACGCCGCGGGCGTCGTGGGGACGGCCGTACCCGACCTCAAGGTCCAGCTCAAGGCGGTCGTCGACGCGCTGATGCACCCGTCGCTCGACCACGCCTGCGAGGTGTACTACGAGACCCGCAACGCGGGCATCGTGCTCGGGAACCGCCGCACCGCGGGGTCGGGCCGGAACGGCAGCGCCCGGGCCATCGCGCTGCCGCTCGAGCGCGGCGCGGGTTGCCTCGCCCTCCTCGCGGAAGTGGCGATCGACCGAGCGGTGGCCGCCGGCGCCGAGACGATCCTGGTCGAGGCCGCCTGACGGGGTTTATCTGCCCCGGGTAGGGACCGTCCCTACCCGTTCGGTCGTCCCGTACGAACGCCATATCCTCGCTTCTCGGCGTGGACCGCACGGGGGGCCGATGTTCGATTCGATCGACGACTGGCTGATCATCGCCGTGGTCGCCGGGATCCTGTTCTACGGGTCCAGCAAGATCCCGCAACTCGCCCACAGCCTCGGCCGGTCGGTAGGGGAGTTCAAGAAGGGCCGACTCGAGGTGGAGCGCGAGCTGAAGGCGGAGCAGTCCGCGCCGACGGGCGGGACCTCGACGGCCGGCGGACCGACCCACTAGGGCCGGGCGTCCAGCACCGGTCGGATGCGCGGGGGAGGGGGTTGCCTCGTTCGCGCCCCGCCGAGACGCCCCGACCCCGGTCGCTCGCGGAGGTCGCGGAGTGACTGATGGGCGACCTGGACCGCATCCTCGCGATCCTCGCCGAGGTCCGCCATCGGCTCGTTCGGATCGGCGTCGTGCTCGCGGGGATCTTCGGGTTCCTCCTCCTGTTCGAGCTGGTCCCGTTCCGGCTGGAGCTCCTCGGCACCAGCGTCCCGTTCGCCTACCCGTGGCCGAGCCCGTTCTACAACGTCACCGCCCAGGTGTTCCGGGCGATGGTCCGCTGGATGCTCCCCGCCGACGTGACGCTGCTCAACGTCGGGGTCGGCGACTCGATCGTCGTCCAGATGGAGATCGGGGCGCTGCTGGCGGTGATCCTCGGGATGCCGTGGATCGTCCACGAGGTCGGGGCTTTCCTGGTCCCGGCCCTTCGTCGCAACGAGCGGGCGCTCCTCCGGCAGATCGGGATCCCGGCTACCGTCCTGTTCGCCGTCGGGACCGCGATCGGCCTGCTCGTCCTGACCCCGTTCACGTTCCGGCTGTTGTTCCTGTACGTCTCGGCGATGGGACTCGCTCCGGTCCTCGGGGTCGAGTCGTTCGTCGCGTTCGCGCTGCTGTACTCCCTGGCGTTCGGCATCGTCTTCGAGTTGCCGGTGTTCATCTACGCGCTCACGCGGCTCGGGGTTGTCCGGGCGTCGGCGTGGCGGAAGCACTGGCGCGGGGCCGTCATCGGCGCGCTCGTGTTCGGGATGATCGTCACCCCGGACAACTCCGGCATCACGATGCTGCTCATCGCGCTCCCGATGATGGGCCTCTACTTCGGCGGGGCGTACTTCGCCGGCCGGTGGGAACGGGGCAGCCGGCCCCGGGCGGGACCGCCCGGCGCGGTCGGCGCGGGGTGAGGTAGCGTGGCGCTGTTCTCCGACGTCGACTGGGTGATCATCGCGGCGGTCGCCGGCGTGCTCCTCTTCGGCCGGGACAACGCGCAGGCGATGCGGACGATCGGCCGATGGTACGGCCGTGCCGTCCGCCTGAAACAGGAGCTGCTCGACGAGTTCTCGCGGGCGGCCGACCTCCCGATCGCGCCGGGCGGGACCCCGTCGATCCGCGCCGCCCTGCTGGCGATCGACGCGCCCTCCGTGCCGACGCGCGGGATCCCGGCGCCGGTCGCCCGGGTCGCGCCCGCGGCCCCGTCGATGCCTCCCGTCCCCCCGGCATCGTTCCCGTGGACCGGGGGATCGCTCGTCCCGACCTGGTCGATGACCGTGCCGGTCGCGGTGCCCGGGACGGAGGAGCGCCCGTGACCGCCCTCTCGCCCGAACAGGTCGTCGAGATGGTCGAGGTCGGCGTGATCTTGATGGGGATCGCGATCACCTGGGCGGTCTACCACAACAGCGACCGCGCGGAACTCCCCGGCGACGCCCGCATCCCCGACCCGGCCGAGGCGGACGACGCGCATCCCGACACTCGTGGGAGGACCCTCTGATGCCGTCGTTCGACTGCCCTCCCGCGTGCCCGTTCACCGTCGGGCGGGACGCGGCGCTCGACTTCCCCGTCGGGCAGGTGCGGCGGGTCGCCCTCGGTCCCGAGGGCGGCGGGGACGTCGACGAGACGAAGCGCAACGTGCTCAAGCTCGCCGCCGTCGCCGGGCTGCTCGGCATCGGGGCCGGCGGGGCCGTGGCCGGCGCGATCCAGTATCTGCAGCCGCCCGCGATCGGGCTCTCCGCCTACCCGAAGGTGCTGCTGCTGGACCTCGACGGCTCCCCGCTGACGACGACGAACGTCCTCAAGGAGTACAACGTCACGACCAACTCGCTCTACATCTTCAACTACCCGCTCCGCAACGAACCGAACTTCCTCCTGAACCTCTACCCGCCGCCGGGGACGGGCCCGCCGAGCCCGACGAACCCGGGCGCGATGAACGTCCCCGGCGGGGTGGGGGAGTACGGGTCGATCGTCGCCTTCAGCGCGATCTGCCAGCACCTGGGGTGTCCCGCGCCGGCGATCGCGTACTACCCGCCGGGGACCTGCAGCCAGACGTTCAACGGGGGGAAGCTGCCGTTCTACATCCACTGCTCCTGCCACGGCTCGACCTACGACGTCACGAACAGCGCGTCGAACCTGACCGGTCCGGCGGTCCTCCCGCTCCCGCAGGTCGTGCTCGTCACCGACGATCAGAACAACATCTACGCGACCTCGTTGAACGGGCCGCCGGTCAACGGCCACCTCAACAGCCTGCAGGGAGACTACGGGGTCGGCTCGACCTCGCAGCTCGTCTCCGAGAACCCCGTTCACCTCTGCAGCTTCCCGACCTAGGAGGGATCCGCAGGTGGTGCTCGCGCGCTGGTACAACCGGTCCCTGAACAAGGTCTGGGGGTTCGTCGAGGACCGGACCGGGATGCGCAAGTGGGCGCTCCGCCCGCAGCCCCAGTTCACGTTCAAGCCGTCGTACTGGACCGGCGCGTTCGTCGTGAACGCGTTCCTCTACCAGGTCGTCTCCGGCGCCCTCCTGCTCCTCTACTACCAGCCGAGCACGAACACGACGCTCACCGCCTGCGGCCAGATCGTCGGAACGCAGTCGACGGCGCCGGCCGCGTGGTGCTCGACGTACTACATCATCCACTCGGTGCCGATGGGCCAGCTCCTGCTGACGACCCACCTCTACGGCGCCTACGCGATGATCTTCCTGATGTTCGTCCACTTCTTCCGGGGGTACTACCTCGGCGTCTACAAGGCCCCCCGCGAGTTCTCGTGGATGGTCGGGACGCTCCTCCTCCTGATGACCATGGGGATGGGGTTCACCGGCTACCTCCTCCCGTACACCCAGATCTCCTACAACGCGACGAACGTCGGCCTCGTCCTCGCGCTCCGCCTTCCCACGTTCGGCCCGCTGATCGGGCCGTTCATCCTGGCGGACGGAACGTCGCAGGGGCTCCTCTCCCGGATGTTCGACGCCCACGTGCTCCTGATCCCGCTGGCGCTGGCGGCGCTCCTCTACGCGCACATCGCGCTGTTCGAGTCGCACGGGATCGCACCGCCGGCGACCTCCGACCCGCTGCAGCGGCGTCGGTTCACCGAGAAGGAGGACGAGGACGGGGTCCCGTTCATGCCCCACATCTTCTACTACATGACGAAGTGGGGGCTCCTCTACGTCGGGGTCCTCTTCGGGATCGCGGCGCTCTGGCCGTGGCAGCTCCCGACGTACGTCGGGAACACGGCGGCGGCCGCGACCGTCACCGAACCGGATTGGTACTTCCTCTGGCTGTTCAAGTTCGTCGACTTCCAGGGGGTCACGCCGGTCTACGCCGTCGGCCTCACGACGGCGCTGATCGTCTACGTGCTGTTCCTACCGTTCCTCGACCGGTCGAAGCGCACGCACCCGCGGGACCGCCCGCTGTTCATCTTCCTCGCGACGTCGCTCCTCGAGTTCTTCATCCTGATGACCGTCTGGGGCGGCGAGACCCCGGGCGTCGCGATCACTCCGATCACGGTCGCCGAGACGATCGGACCGCTGTTCGCCGTCACCGGTCTGGTCGTCCTGCTGTTCCATTGGCGGTACTGGCGGAGCTACCGCCGGCGCCTCGCCGCCCGGGCCTCGCCGCTCTCGGCGACGTACCCGATCCCCCCGGCCCGCCCGGCACCGGGCGTGGTCGCGTCCGCGGAGGCGAAGGCCAGTGAGTAGCCCGACCGAGACGCCGCAGTGGAAGACCGGCACGCTCTGGGCGATCCTTGCGGTGTTCCTCGTGCTCGGCGCGGTCGGCGCCGCGACCGTCGTCTACGGCGTCCTGACGCTCGTCGTCGGCGACCTCTGGGGGCTCCTCGCGCTCGCCGTCGGGGTCGTCGTGGCGGTCCTGTCGTTCCTCTTCATGGCCGGGATCCTCTACCGGGTCGACCGGTACCGGGGCAAGACCCAGCGGGTGGTGCGGCTCTTTGAGTAGCCCACCGAGCTTCGCCGAGCTGCGCCGTCGCGTCCTGAACCTCTACGACGCGGTGACGTTCCTGATGCTCATCGGCATCGGGGTGCTGATCGTCTACTGCCTCCGCCTCCCGTCGCTGTCGAATCCGGGGGCGCAGCAGTCGTTCGGCTACGCCATCGCGCTGATGGCGCTGATGGGCGCGGTCATCGTCCACCTCGTCGACCGGACGTACCGCGTCTGGCCGCTCGGCCGCCGCATCACGCCGACCCCGCCGGGGTACGTCAGCGTCCAGTCGCAGTCGAACTTCGTGCGGGCGCTGATCGTGATCGTCGCGATCGCGGGGATCGCCTACCTGGTCGGAGCG
>JASHWW010000145.1 GCA_030043855.1 Thermoplasmata archaeon | reverse complement strand
GTCCGCCTTCTGGCCGACCGCCACCACGACGGTATCGCACGGGACCACCTCCTCCGAACCCGGCACCGGAACCGGAGCCCTCCGGCCGCCGGCGTCGGGGGGACCGAGATCGATCCGCTGGACCACGACGCCCTGGACGTGGCCGTCCCCCTCGATGCGGACCGGGGCGCGCTGGAACAGGAACCGGATCCCCTCGTCCTCGGCCCCGTGAATCTCCTCGGGATCGGCCGGCATCTCGTCTCGCCCTCGCCGGTAGACGAGCGTGACGCGGCCGCCTCCGCTCTTGCGGAGCGCACTGCGCACGGAGTCCATCGCAACGTCCCCGCCGCCGATCACCACGATCTCCTGGCCCACGGTCACCGGTCGGTCGTGATTGAGCTCCGTGAGGAAGGAGAGCGCCGGAATGACGCCGGGAAGGTCCTCCCCCGGGACGCCGAGCGTCCGGTGGGTGGAGGTCCCAATCGAGAGGAAGATCGCGTCGTAGCCGTCCCCGATCAGTTTGGCGAGCGGCAGGTCGCGGCCGACCTTGGTCGCCGGGACGAACGTGACGTCCAGGTCTCGGAACCGGGCCCGGTCTGCCTCCACGTCCGCGTCCGTCATGCGGTACGCCGGGATCGTCTGCATCAGGCCGCCGTAGCGGTCCGCCTGCTCGTAGACGGTGACCGAGTAGCCGCGGACCCCGAGCTCCCAGGCGGCCATCAACCCGGCCGGTCCGGCCCCGACGACCGCGATCCGCTGGTGCTTCGGCTTCGACGGGACGTAGACCAGATCGCTCTTCCCGAAATCGAGCGCGGCCCGCTTGAGATGGCGGATCGCGATCGGCACGCCCTTCTTCGTGATCACGCAGGCATCCTCGCAGTAGTGATAGCAGACCTTGCAGAGCGACGTAGCGAGCGGGTCGTCGCGCAGCGTGACGCGCGCGGCGCCGTCGAAATCCTCGGCCGCGATCAGGCGGATGTACTCCCGGCAATCCTGCGTGATGGGGCAGGCCTCCACGCACCACGGCCGCCGGCATTGGATGCACCGCTTCGCTTCGAGGACGGCGTCCTCCTTCGAGTAGGCGTGCAGCACTTCCCGGAAGTCGCTCGTCCGGTCCGCGACCGATTCCTCGGGTACGGGAACGCGCACCGGATTGAGCTTGGGCGGGGTTGGTTTCGCGGCGGGGGTGGCGGCGGCCATCGTCCCACCGTTTTGACTCGTCTGCGCGATAAGACGCTTGCCCCGGGCCGGGACCTCGACCGGCGGCGGGCCGCCGCCCGGTAGGTTCCGCCATATAGCCCCGCCGACCTTTTGGGACCGGAGCGCGCCCATGGTGCTCGATTCCCTCGGAAAGTCGCTGCGCGGGGTCTTGCAAAAGATCGCCCGCGGGGGGGCGGTCGACGAGGCGCTGCTCGCGGAGGTCGTCCGCGACATCCAGCGGGCGCTGCTCCAGGCGGACGTCAACGTTCAGCTCGCGCTCGACCTCACACAGCGCGTCCGCCGACGGGCGACCCAGGAGAAGCCCCCCGCCGGAGCGAGCCTGCGCGACTTCCTGGTCCGGATCATCTACGAGGAGATCCGGGGGATCCTAGGGAAGGACCGGCCGTTCGAGCTGAAGCCGAAGCGGATCCTCCTGGCGGGGCTGTTCGGCCAGGGGAAGACGACCACGGCGGGGAAGCTCGCGCGCTACTTCCAGAAGCGCGGCGTCCGAGTGGGACTCGTCGCCGCCGACGTCCATCGGCCGGCCGCCGTCGATCAGCTCGAACAGCTGGCGGCGAAGGTCGGCGCGGAGTTCTACTGCAACCGGGGCGAGCGGCGTGCCGAGGTGATCGTCCGGGAGGCGCTCGCGAAGTTCCCCCCGCACCTGGCCGTCATCGTCGACACGGCCGGGCGGAGCGGGATCGACGCGGACCTGATCGCCGAGCTCCAACGGGTCAGGGCCGAGCTGCAGCCGGACGAGGTGCTGCTCGTCCTGGACGCGGCGATGGGGCAGACCGCGGGCCGGAGCGCGGAGGCGTTCCACAAGGCCGCCCAGATCACGGGCGTGATCCTCACGAAGCTCGACGGTTCCGCCAAGGGCGGCGGCGCCCTGTCCGCGGTGGCGGTCAGCGGAGCGCCGATCCTGTTCATCGGGACCGGCGAGCACCTGGACGAGCTCGAGCGGTTCGACCCGACCCGGTTCGTCTCGCGGCTCCTCGGCATGGGCGACATCCAGACGCTGCTGGAGCGGTTCGAGGAGCTCTCCGACAAGGAGGCCGCCGAGACCGCCGCCAAGAACCTGATGTCGGGGAAGTTCACGCTCCGGGACATGCGCTCCCAGCTCGCGTCGATCGGCGAGATGGGGTCGTTCGCGAAGCTGCTCTCGATGTTCCCGACGATGGGCGGCGCGAAAATGGACGAGAAGCAGATGGACCAGACTCAGGTCCGGTTGCGCCGCTATCGTGCGATCCTCGACTCGATGACGCCGGACGAACTCACGGATGCCGCGCTGATCAAGTCGGAGCGGCTCCACCGGATCGCCCGGGGCAGCGGACAGCGCCCCCAGGAGGTCCGGGGTCTGCTGAAGCAGTACGAGACCACCCGGAAGGCCGCGCACGGACTCGTTTCCAACCGCCGCCTCCGCCGCCAGCTCGAGAAGCAGTTCGGTTCCGGAGACGCGCCGGCGGAGTGACGGAGCGGTCCCCGGATGGCGGTGCTGGACGTTCCGGAAGCCGTCGTCGGGGGACTC
>JASHWW010000144.1 GCA_030043855.1 Thermoplasmata archaeon | reverse complement strand
GGGAAACAACTCCTCGACCGCGGTCCGCCGGGATTGGGCTCGCGACTGGCTGGTTCCGTTCCGGGAGGCGGGCTGGGGGGCCGACCTCTTCTGGCTCACCGTGGCCGTCACCTCGGGTGCCGAGGTCCGGATCGATCCGGCGGTGCTCACTCGGCTGCGGCTTCACGACCGAAACATGTCCCACCCGCGAGGGTACGGGCCGGAGGAGTTCCGGGTCCATCACCGGACCTCGAGCGAACGGTTCGCTCGATCGACGACGGTCCTCGCTCGGATCGCGGCGGAGAAGACGGGGCCCGCCTCCTCGGCGAGCCGATGGCTGGACCGCAAGTCCGCCACGTTCCGATTCCTCGCGGAACTGGAGGCGGACGTCCGCCCCCGACGGTCGGCTGCGACGCTGCTGCGGGTCGGGACGACTCCCGACGACCGGCGGATCCGCCAGGTCGCGCTCGCGACCTTGGTCTCTCCCTCGCTCGCCCGCCGCGCCCTGTACCGTTCCAGCCTGCGACGTTGGGAGCTCGGACGCTAGGTCCGTCGGGGCCAGAGGTTATCTCGCCGAGCCCCGGTCCCGACCGCCCGGACCACCCCTCGGAACGTCCGGCCGGCGGAGGCACGATGGCGCGGATCGGGATCACGGGAGCGACGGGATTCCTGGGCGGTGCCCTCGTTCCCCGGCTCGGAGCGGCGGGGCACTCGCTCTGTCTCGTGGACGATCGGTCGGGGCCGCTCTACGTGGCGGGCCCCGATCCCCCCGTGCTGGCGCTCGACTTCGCGTCTCCCGAGGCGGTGCGCGAACTCGTCGCGTGCGATGTCGTGCTGCATCTCGGCGCGGTCTCGGGGGTCATGGCCTGCGCCCAGGACCCGGCCGGGAGCGCGCGCGTCAACGTGGAGGGGACCCGGACGCTCGTGGAAGCGTGCCGGAAGGCACGGGTCCCGATCGCTTTCGCCAGCAGCTTCGCTGTCGTGGGCAAGCCGGACCGTCTGCCGGTCACGGAGTCGACGCCCGCCCGTCCGACCCACGAGTATGCCCGGCAAAAGGCGGATGGCGAACGGATCGTGCGGACCCTTGCCGGTCCCGAGGGAGCCGCCTCCGCCGTTCTCCGGATGAGCAACCTGTACGGGACCTACGTTCGGGACGGCCGGACGATCGCCAAGGGGAACGTGATCAGCCTCTTCGTCCAGCAGGCGATGAGCGGCCGGCTGCGCGTCAACGCACCGGGCACGCAGTCCCGCGATTTCGTTCACCTCGACGATGTGCTGCGCCACTGGGAGGCGGCCGTGGGATTCCTCCTCCGGGCCCCCCCCGCGGAGGCCCCGACGTTCTGCGTGGCCAGCGGGGAGTCCCTGTCGATCCTGGAACTCGCCCACGTGACGTCGGAACTCTGGACGGCCGAGCGACCCGACGCCGCGCCCCTCGCCATCGACGTGGTCGAGAACCCGCGCCAGGGGATCGAGCTGATCGACCCCGAGTTCTCCGTCGACCGGCGGGAGACCGAACGACGCCTCGGGGTCCGGTGCGAGCACGATGTCCGGTCGACGATCCGGGAACTGCTCCGTGCGGGGGCCGCGTCGGGCGGACGGACGTAAGGTGTCCGCCCCGGAGTCCGGCCCGGACCGTACCGTGCCGTGGTTCTCGGTCACGATGACGGTTCGCAACAACGTCGGATCGATCGACGCGGCGCTCGAGAGCGTCGTGCCGCAGTGCGAGGGCGCCGAGGTCGTCATCGTGGACGCCGTCTCGACCGACGGCACATCGGAGCGGCTCGCGACGTGGGCCCGGCAGCACCCGGAGGTCCGGGTCTGGTCGGAACCGTGCAATCGGGGGCGCGGACGGAATCTCGCGGTCCAGCGCTCCCGAGCGCCGGTGGTCCTCACCCAGGTCGATGCCGACAATCGGTACGCCGACGGCGTACTCTCCGGGCTCGCCGCGAAGGTGCGCGACGACCCGACCGTGGACGTCGGATTCGCCGTCGGGCTCACCGACCGCGACCCGTCGGTAAGCCGGTTCTACGCCTGGCGGCGGAGCGCGTTCGATCGCGCGGGCGGATATCCGGACCGACAGGAGCGCGAGGATCCCCCGTTGCTCCTCGCGGCGTTCCGGGCCGGCCTCACGGTCCGGCGGTTCGCGGTACCCGAGGTCGCGGAGGACCTCAAGGCGCGGCACGGGAGCCGGGCCCCCGAAGCCCGGCCGTGGGGCCGCGGAGGACACGCCATGCGGGCGGCCCGCCGGTTCCGCGTGCTCGGATTCTCGTATGGAGAGTACCTCCGGCTGCTCTGGCTCACACGACGGACGACGTCCCGCTTCGTCGCCGGGGTCGGCGCAGGGACCGTCGGCTACCTCATCGGCGGACTGCGACGTGACGGCCCCGAGGTGCTGGAGCTGCAACCGGAGGACCACGTCGCCCACGTCCCCCCGCGCTCACCGGGAGTTTCGTGACCGACGCTCCCTCGTCGCCGACCGACGCGCCGGACCCGCCCGCAGGGGCCGGCACCTCTCCGCGGCCCGCCATTGCGGCCGCGACCGTCTGGTGCGACAACTGCGGACGGTCCACCGTCCAACGGGTCCTCCGCCTTCAACCCGTCCGCCCCGGGTCCTCGACGGTCCGCGGCGTGGCTCGCTGCCGGGTGTGTCATTGGACGCATCCGTTCGAGTCGACCTCCCCCCGTCCGGTGCGCGTGGACCTGGTGGTCTCCGAGCAGGAGCGCTCCGCCCGCCGGACGTTGGAAGTGGCTCCCGACCTCCTCCTCCGCGTGGGCACGGACCTCCCGGGGTCGCCCGGCCTCCAGATCCGGCGGTTGGACCGCCGCGACCGGACGAGCCCGGAGGAGGGAGTGGCACGCGACCTGGCCACGGTGTGGGCGGTCGCGCGTCGCCCGCCCGGCGTCGCGGTCTCGATCATGGAAGGAGGCCGGACCCGGACCGCGCGGTACGAATCGAGTCCGACGGAGGTCCTGGAGGTCGGCACGGAGATCGTCGTGGACGGACGGGACCTGACCATCGTGGGGCTCCGGGCCCGCCGGCGCACCTGGCGGGAGCCCGGCGATGCGTTCCCGCTGACGGGGGTCGACCGCGTCTACGCGCGACGCGCCGATATCCCGCCCGCCGGGAGGAGGGACTGGAGCAGCGAGCGGTCGATCCCGAGGTCGGCCGCGAGGGCCACCTCGACGGACGCCCGATCGCGTTCCTCTCCCGGAACGAGGAGATATCGGACCGCACCTCGCGAGCGCAAGGATCGCTCGGGGGCCACCGACCAGCGCT
>JASHWW010000143.1 GCA_030043855.1 Thermoplasmata archaeon | reverse complement strand
GGGGGCCGCGGGGGTCGGTGCCGGACGCGGCGGGGCGGGCGGGGGGGCCGAAGGCGCGGTGGGCGCGGGGTCCTCGGGCGCGTCGTCCTTCTCCTTCTTCCGCCATCGGAGGAACGACATCCTCCGGCGGAGGCGCCGCCCCACTTTACTCCTCCCGGCCCGCGGCACGCACCGTTTTCTCCCCCGGCCGGTCCCGGTGCCGTGGCCCCGACTCCGACGGATCGGCTCCGCGAGCTCGGCATCGCCCTCCCGCCACCGCCCGAACCGGCGGGGACGTACGCGCCCGTGGTGGCGCACGGTGGGTTCGCCTGGGTCTCCGGGCAGATCGTTCGCGAGGGCGGTCGCGTTGTCCATCCCGGATCGGTCGACCGGGACGTCGCGCCGGACGTCGCCCGGGAGATCGCCCGCCGCGCGACGCTCCAGGCGATCAGCGCCCTGGCCGCGCACCTCGGGTCCGTCGACCGGGTCGCGCGGTGGCTCCGTGTCACCGTGTACGTCGCCTCCTCGCCCGGGTTCGACCGGCAGCACGAGGTCGCGAACGGGGCGACCCAGCTCCTCGTGGACATCTGGGGCGACGCGGGGCGACCGGCCCGGGCCGCGGTCGGCGTGTCCGAGCTTCCGCTGCGGGCCCCCGTCGAGGTCGACTACTTGGTCGCGACCGCCTAGGAGGACCGGTGGAGGCGACCGCCTGGCCCGGGGTCTTCCGCGAGGGGCGGGAGCTCTACACGATCAACGCGGACGTCGGCCACCGCGTGCACGGCGAAACGCTCCGCTCGGTCGGGGGCGTGGAGTACCGCACCTGGGACCCGTTCCGATCGAAGCTCGCCGGGCTCCTGCTGCGAGGCGCTCCGGACGACGTCTTCGGGACCGTCCACTCGGTCCTCTATCTCGGAGGCGCCCACGGAACGACCGTGAGCCACCTGGCCGACCTTTGGCCGGAGGAGCCGATCTTCGTCATCGAGAAGAGCGCGACCGCGTTCGCGCCGCTCCTCGCGCTGGCCCGCCGCCGGGAGAACCTCCTCCCGATCCTCGCCGACGCGCAGCTCCCCGAGCGGTACCAGGCGGACGTCGGGTCGGTCGACCTGCTCTACCAGGACGTCGCCCAGCGGAACCAGGCGACGATCTTCGCCGAGAACGTCGCCAGCTGTCTCTCACCGAAGGGTCGGGGGATCCTGATGCTCAAGGTGCGCTCGGTCACGCAGCGTCGGCCCGCCGCGGCGATCGCACGGGAGACCCGAGCGGAGCTCGTCCGGGCGGGCCTCTCCGTTCTCGGGGAGGTCGCGCTCGCGCCGTTCGCGCGCGAGCACGTCGCGCTCCTGGTCCGTCGCTGACGGCTCGTTCCATCCCCCTCCGGGCGGTGCGGCCACCATCCGACCGCGGCGTTCGTCCGGGCCGAGGTTGTCGATGCGAGGCGTCTCGGCCATGGCCACCGTTCTGTGCGTCATCCTGTTGATCGTCCTGCCCGATGCGTCGGTGGGGCACGTAGCGGGAGGTGCCGCGCGAGGACCATCTCCCGCGGACCCCGACGTGAACCTCTCGTTGCCGGCGTTGACCGTCAGCCCGTCCTCGTGGTGGATGGTGGGTGGCAGTTCCCTCTCGCTCAACGCGACCTGGTCCGACGTTCCGCCGGGATGCGAACTCTCTCCGGTGTGGTACCGCTGGGCGACCGGCGGACCCCGGCCGGTCGGTACTCTGGACGCCGACACGGCCCCCACCGCCAACTTCACCGCGGCGACCTCGGCGAGCGGAACGAACACGGTCACGGTGGTCGGGGCCGCGAACGTCGCGTGCGGCCCGCTCGGAGCCACCGTGGTCCGGAGCGCGGGCGCCAACGTGACCGTCGACGCCCTCCTGATCCTTCGCAATCTCACGCTGGGACCGAATCCCATCCCGCGCGACGGGATCACGAACCTGACCGGGAGCGCCGCCGGCGGGGTCGCGCCGTACCAGCTCCGAATCGATTGGGGGGATGGGAACGTCAGCTCGGAGGACCTGTCGACCGCGGGCGGGTTCTCGGTCCCGCATCGGTACTTCGATGGGACGTACGTCCCGACGGTGGTACTAACCGATTCCTCGGGCCTCGCGACCTCGGCCGTCGCACCGGAGGCGGTCGCCGTCGGGGATGGCCCGGAGGTGGCGATCGCGCCGTCGACGCTCGAAGCCGAAGTCGGCCTCCCGGTCACCTTCGACGTGACGGTCGTGGACCCGCCGATGTCCTGGAGCTCCGCCTACAACTGCGGGTCGACCGGGAACTCCAGCGCGGAGGAACCGGGCTCGCACCTGTCGTTCACGTGCACGTTCGCGACGCCCGGCGCCACCAACGTTTCGGTGCGCGTACTCGGGATCGGCTCCACGCAACCGATCGCCGCAAGTGCCGTCCTCCGGGAGCTGATCGTCGCGCCGCTGAGCGTCGCCGTCGTTCCGTCCGGAACTGCGGAGGCCGGAGGAGTGGCCGCCGTGCGGGCCACCGTCTCCGGGGGGGTCCCTCCGTTCCGCATCGCGTGGCAGATCGCGGGGAACGCCAGTTCGCAGAGCGTGCTCCTGCCGGCGGACGGGGTCGACCTGCTCCCGGTCTGGCCCGTCGGACCGGGGGCGGAAGCCGTTTCGGTCGAGGCGGTGGACGGGCTCGGCGTCCCCACGACGAACGACTCCGCTCGGCTCACCGTGGCCGACCCCGTGTCGGCAAGCGCCGTCGCCGGTCGCTCGAACGCAACGGAACTGGACGTCTCGGGTGGGGTCAACGATGGGCTCGGTCCGTTCGATTGGGCCGTCGCCACAGACATCCTCTGCGCTCCGCCGCCGACCGCGCCCGGCACTCTGTCGACGACCGGCGGGTTCGCTTGGACTTGCCGGCCATCGCGGGAAGGTCCCGTCGCCCTCACGGTGGTGGTCGTCGACTCCGCGGGACACGTCTGGCACGCGAACGAGACGGAGACGCTCGCGCCTCCCCTGGCGCTCGTGGCGTCGGTGGTGCCCGGGCCGGCCGGCTTCGTACGGGCGAACGTCTCCCTCACCGGCGGCCTCCCGCCGTTCTCGATCTGGATCAACGCATCGAGCGGCTCCGCGTGGAGCGCGAGCGGAGTGCCCGACGGAACCGTGAGCTGGGTCGTGCCGATCGCAGGGCGGGGCCCGGTCGTCCTCGGGTTGACGGCGGTCGACGCGCTGGGATTCTCGGTCGACGCGAATTTCACCCCGATCCTCACTCCGTCGGCGAGCACGCCGGGAGCGGCCGGCGTCGGACCCGTCTGGGAGCTCGTCGGTAGCCTCGGGGCGGTGGGCGGACTCACCCTCGTGCTGTGGCGATGGCGCGGTCGCCGGTCCAAGTCTCCCCCCGCGCCCGGACCCGACCCGGACGCCGTCCTACGGCGCATTATCGAGCCCTCGGACGGCGTCGACCGGGCGACGGTCGAGCTGCTGGCCGAAGAGGAGGGGGTCTCGCTCGAAGTCGCACGATCGACGGTCGACCGCTGGATCGCGAACGGAACGGTCCGGGCGGGCCGTGGGTCGGACGGAGAGGAGATCCTCGCGTGGAGCTCGCCGTGAACGGACGCGCTCGAAGCGCCCTGCTGCCGGGGCTCGTCGCCCTGGGCCTCCTCGGGGCGTCCCTCGGGTCCGCCGCGGGCGCTCCGGATCTTCGGCCCGGCGGCACTTCGGCGCCGATCTCGAACTCTACGGTGGTCGACAACTTCACGGCCTCGATCAACCGGCTAGTGGAGCTCGTCGCCCTGGCCGGGGGAGGGATCCTCGCCCTCGTCTGGACCCGGGTCGCGATGAGTTGGTTCTCCAACGACCTGACGAAGAAGGTCCAGGCGAAGGACCGCGCT
>JASHWW010000142.1 GCA_030043855.1 Thermoplasmata archaeon | reverse complement strand
CCGGTCGAACCGGAGCCGACGGAGCGCCAGGGACCCCGGCCCCAGGTCGGGAGCGCCCGCCACGACGATCCGGGTCGGCTCGCCCGCCGTGTGCGAATCGACCACCCGGACCCGCGCGACGGTCATCGTCGGGCCCGGAACGGTCGGCGGCGGCCATAGGCTTTCGTCCGCGCGCCCGGGCCCTCGGAGAGGTCGGCTCCGTTATCCGCCGAGGGGGTTCCGCGGGCGATGACGATGCCGTCCGCTCGCGCCGCGATGCCCCCGACCGTGGGGCGCTGCCTTCGCACCGGGCGCGAAGCGCTCTGGCAGTATCTTCGCACCCTGCCGGGGGCGACGCGTCGGGACGCCCCCGGCGTGACGTGGGTCCGGACCGACATACCCGTAGACCTCACCAACAGCCTGCTCGTCGTCGACCCGGCCGCGGTGTCGTCGGCGGACCTCGACGCCGCCGCCTCGTTCTTCGGCCGGGATCGGCCGTGGCGGGTGCTCCTCCCGCGCGAGGTCCCCGACGACGTCGGGCGCGCCCTCGTCGCACGGGGGATGCGAGCGCGCGTCGAGGAACCGGGGATGCTGCTCGAACCGCTCCCCTCGATCCCGCCGGCCCGGCGCCTGACGATCCGGGAACTCCCGCCCGGGAGGGACGTCGCCGCGTTCGCTCCGGTGTGGTGCGCCGCGTTCGGGATCCCCCGGTGGACGATCCCGCTCGTGCTCCCGTCGGTGCCCGGCGACGACCCGGTATGGGGCGCCCAGAACCGGTTCCTGGTCGGCTGGGCGGACGGGTCCCCCGTCGCGTGCGCGACCGTCACGGTCACGGAAGGGGTGGCGGGGATCGCTTCGGTCGGAACGATCCCGTCGGCGCGGGGCCGCGGGTACGGCACCGAGATCACCGGGGCGGCGGTGGAGGCCGGTCGGTCGATGGGGGCCGACGTGGCGTTCCTCTTCGCGAGTCGCATGGGTCAGCCGGTGTACGAGCGGATGGGATTCCGCACGGTCGTCTCGATGCCGAGCTGGGCGGCCCCGGTCGGTCCGATCCGTACGCTCCGCTACCTGCTTCGTCTCCGGCGCATGTCGCGGGACGCCGCGCGGGCGTTCTCCGGTTAGCCCCGGATCCGACGCGGGCCCCGAGCCGCGGTGGCGAGCGCGAAGTACGCGTCCGGCGGGAGTTCCTCGGGACGGCGGGTGGCCCAGTCGGTCGGCCAGTCGGCCGCCCGCGCCAGGGAGTCCGCCTCCGCGCGGGACGCCGCGATCCGGGGGAGGAGGTTCCCGAGCTGCTTGCGTCGGGAGGAGAACAGAGCCGCCACGATCCCCTCGAACGCCGCAACCGAGGGAACGGGGAGCGGACCCGTGCGCGCCACGTGGACGAGGAGACGGCTCTCCACCTCCGGCACGGGCACGAACGCGCTCGGCGGGACGACCTGGTAGAGTTCCACGGTCCCGTACAGCGCGGCGAGGATCGAGAGGCGGCCGTACGACTTCGAGCCCGGACCGGCCGCCAACCGTTCGGCGACCTCGCGCTGCAGGAGCGCGACGATCCGCGGCACGCGCGCCTGCAGGTACCGGACGAGCAGGGGGGTCGCGATCGCGTAGGGGAGATTCCCGACGACCGCTTCGACGTCGGGGACGGGCAGGCGCCGCGCGTCGCCCCGGACGACCGTCACCTCCGCGCCGAACGTCGCCGTCAAGAAGTCGGCCAGCCGCGGGTCGTACTCCACGACCGTGAGCGGGCCGATGCGGCGGCGGCGCAGCGCCGCCGTCAGGATCCCGAGGCCCCCGCCGACCTCGAGGACCGGCCGCCCGGGCGGGAGCTCGACCAGCGCGGCCTCGGCGTCGGCGACGAACGGGTCCGCGAGGAACGACTGGCCCCGGGCCCGCGACGGCCGGAGCCCGATCCGCTCGAGGGTCGCCCGGATGGCGGCGGGGCTCTCCGGGACGGCGGACGGTTCGGCCGCGCCGCTACGGGGCGACGAAGAGGCGGTACTTGTCCTCGACACCGCTCAGTTCCTGCTCGATCCGCCCGACGATCAGTTTCTCGGGGCTCTTCAACCGGAGCCGGGTCTCGATCTCCGCGAAGCTGCGGAACGGGGCCCGACGCCGCTCGTCGACGATCTGCTGCATCGTCTTCTTCCCGATGCCCGGAAGGAGCTCGAGCAGATGGAACCGCCGCGACACGGCCGGCGCCTCGTTGAAGAACCGCAGGTACTTCTCCGGGTTCCCCTGGACGATCCGCTCGAGGGCGTTCGGAAGCTCGGTCCGACCGACGACCGTCAGTTCGTCGTAGCCGAGCCGGCGTCGGACGTGGTCGATCGGCGGCGGCGTCCCGTCGACCGGCACGAGCGGGATCCGCTGGCCGACGGCGAGCGGCGTCCCCGCCCGGGGGACGATCTCGAACAGCTTGAGCTCTGTCTCACCGACGGCGAGCGCCAGCGGCTCGCGGTGGAACCCGCGGTCGGTCTGGCGACCGTTCGGCAGATAATCGAGAATGTACGCGTAGCTCTCCACGGGTCGGCCTCCCGATCATCGGTGGTGCGCCACGATCTCGAGGAGACGGGCGACCTGCGCCTCGTCCAGCGCGACCCGCTCCTTCGAGAACAGGAGGCG